>CACYQQ010000152.1 GCA_902776605.1 uncultured Bacteroidales bacterium
AATCTTAGCGGCCGCAATGACCTCGTCCATAGTAGCATTCTCTACGCCGAAGGTGATGTTGTTGAAGATGGTATCGTTGAAGAGGATAGCCTCCTGGTTGACGTTGCCTATCAAGGCACGAAGGTCACAGATGCGCACATCGCGGATATCCTTGCCATCGATGGTAATCTGTCCGTCCGATACGTCGTGATAGCGGGGGATGAGATCGACCAACGTCGATTTGCCCGAACCTGACTGACCTACCAAGGCAATGGTCTTGCCCTTAGGTACAGAGAGGTTGACGTGCTTCAAGACGTTAATCTCGCTATTCTGGTAGTGGAAAGTCACATCCTTCAGTTCGATACCCTGTTCGAAACTGTTGAGTTCTTTAGGTTCGACTGGGTCGGTAATAGGATTGACGGCATTGAGTATCATATCGATACGCTCCATGGAGGCAAGACCCTGAGGTACGTTGTAGAAGGCCTTTGAGAACTCCTTCAAGGGGTTGATGACCATGTAGAGCATCACCAGATAGTAAATAAACTCGCTGGCATTCATCACCTCTTCGGTGAGGATGAAGTAGCCACCTATCCAAAGGACGATGACGATGACGCAGGTGCCGAGGAACTCGCTCACAGGGTGGGCCGACGACTGACGGATGGCTACGCTGCTGGTGCCGTTACGATAGTTCTCGTTGGTTTGGGTGAATCGGGCAAGCATCTTGCTCTCTGCGAGGAATGCCTTGATGATGCGTAAACCACCCAGAGTTTCGTCCAGTTCGGTCATAATCTGACCCCATTGCTCGGAGGTATATTTTGAGCGGCGCTTCAGGTTGCGGGTGATGCGACCAATGCCCCAAATCATCAGAGGTGCAACGAGCAACACGCACAGGGTGAGTTGCCAAGAGATGATGAAGAGGGTGGTAAAGATGACCACGATGGCAATAGGGTTCTTGATGAGCATATCGACCGACGAAGTGAGCGAACTCTCGACGGTTTGGGCATCGCTCGACATACGAGCCACGATGTCGCCTTTACGCTCCTCGCTGAAGAAGGATAGGGGCAGACGCAACACCTTGTCATAGACGGCAATGCGGATGTCCTTGACCACGCCTGTGCGGAAAGGAATCATGATGGCCGACGAGATGTAGTAGCTGCCACAACGCAGGGCGGTCATCACCATCAGGACAGCTCCCATCATCAACAGGATGTACATTTGCCCGTGTGCGTCAATGAGTTGTTGGACATACCAGTAGGCATTCTCCTTGAGGGTTTTCAAGGCTCCCTCCTCGAAGAAAGAGCCCACTTCCTTGTATTCATATACTTTTGTCTCTACCTGAAAGAGGATATCCAGGATAGGCACCAGGGCAGCAAACGAGAAGACGCTGAGCCATTGGCTGACAAAGTTGAGCACTACGGACCAAGCCAGATACTTGCGGTAGGGCTTGATGTAGCGTCCCATGACGCTGAAGAATTGTTTCAACATGCTATGATTGGATTTTATTTAGTATTCTAAGTACAATAAGTAGGTGTTTTGAGCCTATTGTCACCCTTCGGTGAGGGTATTATCACCCTTCGGTCATCCTTCGGAGTCTCGATAGGGAAGGCATTTTTACAATTTCACCTTATCGAAGTTCTTGAGGCGCGCGGCAAGCAGTTCTTGCGGAACGATACGCTTGATGGCGCCTGTGACAACATTGAGCAACCCTTCGCGCATGAAGTCGGGACGGATGGCAAGCACCAGCGTGCGGAAGAACTTGCCCGAATTGATGCGGTGCAAGCCTGTGCGTTGCTCCGCGGAGAGGCATTGGGTGTAACTCTCGGGCAAGAGGGTGAAGCCTCCGTTGGCATCGACCGTGGCGATGAGCGTATTGAGGGTACCCGTTTCGAGGAAGGCTTGCCGCATGGTGGGTTGGTGAGTCACCTCGGTGAGCTGGGGGTAATAGTCGTGGAAGTTGCGCAAGGTCCAGATATTGCCGTCCAACATCTCTTCGGGGCGGATGCTTTCGCGTTCGCGCAGGGGATGCCCTTTGGCCGCATAGAGGAGGAACCGTTCTGTCCAGAGTTCGACGCTCAGGAGGTTGGTATCCTTGATGTCGGTGCTGTTGATGATGATCATGTCCAACTCCGAACGTTGCAGGGCTTCGATGAGGTGGGCGGGATGCTGTTCGTGCAGATGTATCTGGAGGGCGGGAGCCGTCTCGCTCACGATGCGCCCCAACCGAGGAAAGAGCACGGGGGCGATGGAGGGCACCATACCCAGGAGCAATTGTCCCTGAGCTTGGTCACGTTCGCTCTGCACCATGCCGAGCAGTTGCGACGAGTTGTGGAGGATGACTTCGGCCTGCTGGATGATGCGTTTGCCCATCGGGGTAGGCTCAATGGGGTGCTTGGAGCGGTCGAAGATGGTGACGTCAATCTCCTGTTCCAACTTGTTGATTGCCATACTCAGGGTGGATTGGGTCACACCGAGCGAGGTCGCGGCATTGACGAAATGGCGCGACTTATCGACGGCTACGATATACTCCAATTGCTGAAAAGTCATGAGTTGGCGAAGTGTTAAAATTCAAATGTTAAATTGGGGGTAGGATAGGTCCAACGGAACATTATCAATTTTATCGATGCAAAGATAAAAAAAAACAATTTGAAAACCTCGAAATTAGTTTGTAAATTTGCCCCCGCAAAGTAAAAACTCTCTCAAATGGGGGATTTTGTCACTCTATGCGCTCAAAATAATTGTCATTAAACATATTTTAATATAATAGAGAAAATGATACAGAAAGTCATCAAGCGCGATGGTCGTACCGTAGATTTTAACTTCAACAAAATCGAAGATGCCATTCGCAAGGCCATGGAAGCAACCGAAAAAGGCGTAGATGCCATCTTGGCAGCCACCATCGCCGACCACATCGCCAAGGAGGGCGATGCATTCATGAAAGTGGAGGATATCCAGGATGCCGTTGAGGTGGAACTCATGAAGTCCGACCGTAAAGAGGTCGCCCGTGTGTACATCTCTTACCGCAACGCCCGTAACGTGGCTCGTAAGGCCAAGACCAAGGAGATCTTCGACTCCATCATCGGTGTGAAGAACAACGACATCACTCGTGAGAATGCCAACATGAATGCCGACACTCCTGCCGGTATGATGATGAAGTTTGCGAGCGAATCGACCAAGCCTTTCGTCGATGACTATCTGTTGAGCCCTGAAGTGAAGGAGGCTGTCAAGAACGGCTACATCCATATTCACGACAAGGATTACTATCCCACCAAGTCGCTCACTTGCGTGCAGCACCCATTGAACACCATCCTTCAGCATGGTCTCAAGGCTGCTCATGCCGAGAGTCGTCCTGCCAAGCGCATTGAGACGGCTTCTGTCCAGGCATGTATCTCGTTGGAGACTGCTCAGAACGAGATGCACGGCGGTCAGGCCATTCCTGCCCTCGACTTCTATTTTGCTCCTTATGTCCGTCTGACCTATAAGGAGGAAATCAAGAACCTGGAGGACTTCGAGGATAAGGATTTTACCCATCTGTTGGATTACGAAATCAAGGATTACATCGTGAAGCCGCTGAAGGGATTGGAGGGCGAAGACCGTATCGTTCAGCAGGCCATCAACCGCACCGTGAGCCGTGTGCATCAGGCGATGGAGGCCTTCATTCACAACATGAACACCATCCATAGCCGTGGTGGTAATCAGGTGGTATTCTCGTCGGTCAACTACGGTACGGACATCAGCGCCGAGGGTCGTTGCGTGATGCGCGAGTTGCTCCACTCTACCTACGAAGGTGTTGGCAACCATGCCACCGCTATCTTCCCTATCCAGATCTGGAAGAAGAAGCGTGGTGTGAACTACTTGCCCGAAGATCCTAACTACGACCTCTATCAGTTGGCATGTAAGGTATCGGCTCGCCGATTCTTCCCGAACTTCCTGAACCTCGACGCTACCTTCAACTATCACGAGGAATGGCATATCGAAGACCCAGAGCGTTTCAACTATGAGGTGGCTACCATGGGTTGTCGTACCCGTGTGTTCGAGAACCGTTTCGGTCCTAAGACCTCAATCGGCCGAGGCAACCTCTCGTTCACCACTATCAACATC
The DNA here is from genome assembly GCA_902776605.1 of uncultured Bacteroidales bacterium. Taxonomy (GTDB): domain Bacteria; phylum Bacteroidota; class Bacteroidia; order Bacteroidales; family UBA3663; genus Liminaster. Next base: position 4,078 of record CACYQQ010000152.1, read on the forward strand.
GTGGCATTGGCTATCGAGAGCATGAGCGAACCAGAGCGTCATCAATCAGGGTACCCTGGGTATCGGTTTCATTGGATTGGCCGAGACTTTGATTGCCCTCACAGGCAAGCACCATGGCGAGAGCGACGAGGCTCAGAAACTGGGCTTGAAGATTATCAGCTTCATGAAGAAGAAGGCCGACGAGTTCAGCGAGCGCTACCACCACAACTATTCCATCCTGGCAACTCCTGCCGAGGGCTTGGCAGGTCGCTTCACCCGCATCGACAAGAAGCGCTTCGGCATTATCCCAGGTGTGACCGACAAGGACTACTACACCAACTCGAACCACGTGCCTGTATATTATAAATGTAGTATCAAGCACAAGGCCGAGATTGAGGCTCCTTATCACGACCTGACTCGTGGCGGACATATCTTCTATGTAGAGATTGATGGCGATGCCACCCACAACCCCGAAACTATCATGAAGGTGGTCGATCTGATGGATCAGCTCAACATGGGTTATGGTTCGGTCAACCACAATCGCAACCGTTGTCTGGATTGCGGTCACGAAGATGCCCAAGAGGGCGAGGAGTGCTGCCCAGAGTGTGGTTCCACCCACATCGACAAGCTCCAGCGCATCACGGGTTACCTGGTCGGAACGACCGACCGATGGAACTCAGGTAAGTTGGCCGAACTCAAGGATCGTGTGACACACACTTCCTGATGAGAAGATCAAGATAGGCGGGGGCGTGACAAAAGTCCCCGCAATCTTTAAATTTCGTTAAATTTTCAACAAAAAGTTTGGAGTGAATAGGTATTATACATATATTTGCACGCACAACTAATTCTATTAACTCAAGTATTAACCTTAATTTATTTTTACTATGGTAAAGAAATGGATTTGCACCGTTTGTGGATATGTTCACGAAGGACCAGAACCACCAGTAAAGTGCCCTCAGTGTGGTGTGCCTGCTTCTAAGTTCAAGGAGAAGGTCGAGAGTGAGGGCGGTATCGTTCCAGCTTGCGAGCATGTGCTCGGCGTAGGCAAGGAGGTGCCTGCAGGCGAAGAGGGCGCTTTCGTCCTGCAAGGCCTGAAAGATCACTTCAATGGTGAGTGCTCGGAGGTAGGTATGTACCTGGCCATGAGTCGTCAGGCCGATCGCGAGGGTTATCCAGAGATTGCAGAGGCTTTCAAGCGCTATGCTTTCGAAGAGGCTGAACATGCCGCTAAGTTTGCTGAGTTGCTCGGCGATGTCGTTTGGGACACCAAGACCAACGTCAAGAAGCGTATGGAGGCCGAAGAGGGTGCCTGCGAGGGCAAGCTCAAGATTGCTACCATCGCCAAGAAACTCAACCTCGATGCCATTCACGACACCGTTCATGAGATGGCTAAGGATGAGGCTCGCCATTGCAAGGGCTTTGAGGGTCTCTACAACCGCTACTTCAAGAAGTAATGCGATGCCGGAAATGGTTATTGCTTACTGATTTGAGTTGATAACAAGGAGGGCAAGAAAGTGGGTGTTCCCCAACCGATTGCCCTCCTCTTTTTGTGCCTTTCCGGCAGGTAAATAGTAGGTAAAGTGGGCAAAATTATATATATACATAAAATATTCCATTTCCTGCAAGCGGGAAGGAAAGGTAGAAAAATTGTTGTAAAAAGGTCGATAATTATAGATAAAACAAAGGTTTAGGTGGCTCTCGATAGTGTAATGTAAATGCGCAATTGCGCAAAATGACGAATAAAAGGGTGTGATTGCTAATATATTTGCAATAAATATGCAATAATACTGTCTTTGATATCGTATATCCTCAGGAATTTGTACAAAGATAGGTGTCAGGGCATTCTTGGGTCGTAGGTGATAAATGGATGATTTAGAGGCATGGATAGGGCTTGGGGATGCTCGAAATATTGGATGCAAGCCCTTTTCCTTAAAATTCAATATTTTTTAACATTTATACAATTTTCGATGGTTACCCTTCTCTGCTGGTAGGTCAAAAGGAGTTCGCCTCGCTGGATTGGGAGAGTATCATTCTATCCAAAATAGACAGATTGCATACAGAAATCGACCGAAAACACTCAAAAAAGAGTGCTTTTTTATGCTGCGCAACATGATTTTATGCAAAAATCAAACTTTTTTTACGAAAAACATCATTTTTTTGTCGAAAAATTTGGATGGTATGAAAATATGCCCTATCTTTGCACCAAGAAAAAGATAATAATATGGTTCACATTTCTATATATAACCTATGTGTATGTGACTAACCCAAAATGAGTGTTTATACTAGTGTGATTTTAGGTAATTTTGAGTTCGATAATCATCGGATTGGATAAGGTTAAAATAACCGAATGTTTTTGTTAGTAATGTTTTTTCAAGGAAAAGAGTGAGTCGTGAGACCCGCTCTTTTTCTTTTAAACCCTTTCTTTTCCTCCTTTACATTCCCCTTTTACGATGTTTGCTATCCCCTGCGGTCTTCGTTTGGGAAGAAAAGAACCGATTTGGAACATTATATCCGATATTTTTTTGGGCATTTCGTGGAATATTCCTATCTTTGTGCGGTTTTTCTAATTTTTTTTTGTTTTCTCATGCAGTAATTCCATGGTTGCTGCATTTAGGAGATAGAATGCGATTTTCCTGCTCTTCGTCAGCTTATTTAGTGGGGGCAAACAAAAATCTGCATACCAATAGAATTATAGCAAATTTATTTTGACTAACTACTTATCCATATAACCTTATAAAATGAAAAAATTGAAACATTATCTGCTCCGTAAGGAGAATGCCTTGCTCAGTGCCGTATTGGCATTGGTGGGGTGTAACGGTGTATCGGACGATGAAAACGAGGCCGATTATTATGGTTGTCCGTACGTCAATTACCAGGTGGAGGGTGCCGTGCTCGATGAGGAGGGCAACCCGTTGGAGGGTATCCTTATCATTCCCAAGGCGATTATTCCCGAAAGCCATGGGGAGCATGTCGGAGAGGCTTATCCCATGGATACCCTTGCTACGGCATCAGATGGCCGTTATCTTTGGGAGGAAGACCATGGTTGGGGAAGCGACAGCATCCGTGTGGTGGCCGAAGATCCTTCGGGTAAGTTTGCCTCCGATTCGGTCGATGTCCGTCTCCAGTTGAACCAAAGAAAGAAGAAGAGTGATAACTACTGGTATATGGGCACCCTGGAGGGAGAAGTCAACCTGACGTTGAAACCAAAAACTGGAGAATGAGATGAACATCATCACCCACTTCGGATGGCGTCAACGCTTGCAGATGTCGCTCTATAGGCGGATGTGTCGGAATCGTACCAAGATTCATCCCATGAGGCAACTCTTCTGGGAGTGTACCTTGCGATGTAACCTCCATTGCCGCCATTGTGGTAGCGATTGCAAGACGACGACCCTGTGCCCCGACATGCCAGCCGAGGATTTCCTTCGTGCGGTCGATACCCTCTTGCCACACGTCGATCCTCATCAGATCATGGTGGTCATCACGGGGGGCGAGCCTTTGGTTCGTGCCGACTTGGCGGAGGTAGGTCGGGCGCTTCGTGACCGAGGTTTCTCGTGGGGCATCGTGACCAACGGTTGGTTGCTGGACGAGCAGAAGTTGCGCGAACTCCTGGCGGCTGGCATGTTGAGCCTCACCATCAGCTTGGACGGTTTGCGCGACGACCATGACTGGATGCGAGGGCGCGAGGGATGCTACGACCGCGCCATACGAGCCATTCGCCTCCTCTGTCGCACGCGCGGATTGACTTGGGATGTCGATACATGCGTCACTCGTCGCAACTATCCCCACTTGGAGAAGATGCGTCAGGTGCTGTTGGCCGAAGGGGTGAAGAACTGGCGTCTGCTCACCGTTTTTCCGATGGGACGTGCCGCCTCCGACCCCGAGATGATCATCACCGACGAGGAGTTTGAAGGATTGATGCAGTTCATTGCCCAACAACGTGCCGACCACGAGGCAGGGCGTACGCCTCTGCTTTGCTACTATGGTTGCGAGGGCTTCCTGGGTGAGTACGAACGGAAGGTGCGTCCACATTTCTACCATTGCGATGCGGGTATCTCGGTGGCCTCTGTGCTCATCGATGGCTCCATCTCGGCGTGTACCAGTGTCCGTTCCGACTATCATCAGGGCAACATCTATCGTGACAATCTCTGGCAGGTGTGGCAGGAGCGGTTCCAGGTGTTTCGCGACCGTTCGTGGATGCGCAAGCTGGAACCTTGTTCCGATTGCAAGCTCTGGCAGTATTGCGAGGGTGGAGGCATGCACCAACGTGGTGCCGACAACCGCCTCATGATCTGCCGATGCCAGGGTGTGAACAGCAAAGAAGGGGAGTCTTGACGACTTCCCTTCTTTAATACGTGTTATTTCCTGTCTCTGTTCATTCCAACGGACCTTATTTTGTCGTATTTTTGAAAAATTAACGCTTCCTCTATTGCCATTTCCGTAGAAACTGCTTACCTTTGTGGCGGATATTTGAGAATTACTAACTACCAAATTTCCCAAAAACAAACCGTTACATACACACATTTAAATCCATGAACAAAACTCTTTTACCCGTTCTGTTGCTTAGCGCCTTGTGTCTCACGGGGTGCAAGTCCGTTATGCTTTCACCCACCTCGATGGCAAGTGCGAACTTCAGTTATGGAGCCGATTTGCAAGCCGACAAGGTGACCAAAACGCGCGAATCGACCATCGTTCAGTTTACGATGACCAGAAACCCTGGCGAGAAATATCGCTATAGGTCGGACAGTTACCTGTTGGACGAATCGGGGCGTCGCTATCGGTTGCATTCTGCCGAGGGTTTAGACCTCGATACTTGGTCAGAGGTGCCCGAAGGAGGTAAGGTGCAATTCACGATGACCTTCGACCCGCTGCCCAAAGAGGTGAAAGTATTCGACTTCATCGAGGGCGAAGCGCAGCATCCGTTCATGTTACTCGGCATTCGGGACAAGAAAGCCGACTTGACCTATCCCACCTTGCAGGAGATTTCGTCCGCTTATCCGTATCGGGCGCCCGGGGATTGGTTCTGCCCCGACGGAACAGCCACGGTGACCTTGCGCGGTCGCATCGAGGGGTACGATGCCCAGACATTTGGTTTCAAACAGATGGATTGCACTTTGGGTGATGTCTTCGATTCGAAAAGTGACGTCGTGACTTTCGACATTGCTCCCGATGGCACCTTCGAACGCAGCTTCAAGGCCAGTTATCCGAAGCACTATACGTTCAGCGTCCCCCGCTTCCACAAGTCGAAGGTGGGCTTCAAGTCCATTCCCTTCTATGCCCGTCCGGGCGAGACCATCGATGTCACGGTGCGCAAGAACGAGGAGGGGCGCTACGAGTGCTACTACAACAACGGGAGCAGTCAGCAGGTGGCGCGCTGGTTGAAGTCGTCGTTGCTCCTGCATGAAATTGCCCAGCCGTTGGATAAGTATCAAGGCAGGTTCGCCGACATCGGTCCTGTGGCCGACCAGGTATGGAACAACCTGATGTGGCGTGTCCAGACGGTGGCTCAGCGTGACCACTTCACGGCGCAGGAGGTGCATCTTGCTTTGGCCGATGCTCAGGTCAACTATGCGTATGCCGTCCTGGACAATGCGATGATGCATCATCATCGGGGGATAGTGAATACTGCTGGCAGACGCGATGGGCTATACTACGATGGCGTGGTCGATAGCACCATTTATGACATCGAGGGCTACAAGACACTGCATCGTGTGAATTGGAACAACCCCATGTTATTTGCTTCCCCTCAGTTCCGTATGCTGGAGAACCGTATGGAGTATGCAGAACTGGTGGAGCGCCACCTCGGCGATTCTGTGCAGAATGGCATCAATTCCTTCGGCAAGCCCTACAAGCGGTCGCCTTTAGGGCAGGAAATGCAGAAGTACCGCAACCGCTATACCCAACTTCGCGAGATGATGGGAACCCATCTGGACAACCTGATGGCGCAAATCTGCGTTTACAACTCTGCCATAAGCTATGCCACCTTGTTCTGGAGTAGGGAGGAGGACAAGCGTAACCTCTTCCTGGCCGATACGACCCTCTCGGTGAAGGAGCGTGAGGACAAGGCTGCGGACATGGTCTCCATCACCACCATGATGCCGCATCTGTTGCCCCGATACTGCCTACAAGATTTTTGAGTATTGTATGAAGTACCCCGACAAGTATCTCTTCATCGATTTCTGGGGCATGGGTTGCGGACCTTGCCGAGCCTCCATCGAGCAGGATATGGGTCAACGTGCCTCCATTGCTTCCCGCGACGATGTGAAAGTCATCTACATTGCTGCCGAACGTGAACCAGGTGGAAGCCAGGCCTATCGCGATTATGTCGAGAAGTGGATGTTCGATGGCGAGGAGGTCGTCTGTGTCACCGACGAGGAGTTCGCTCGCTTTCAGGAACTCTTCCAATTCAGCGGCATCCCACACTACGAGCTTATCACCCCCAAATGCCGTCGTGTGCGTGATGACATGAAGATCCGAGGTTTCACCAGCTTCGAGCTCCAGTTCGAAGAGCTCAAGGAGAAGTTGAAATAAGTGTATCAAAGAACGACGGTGCAAAGATACAACCTCAACATTGCGGATTTCACAACTTGCCCCAACTTTTTTCAAAAAATTTTTTTCTTAACCACGAAAAACACGAAAATTTCACGAAAATCTCCCGTGCGACCCCTATATTTCGGCCCTTTCTGCGGACTTAAACCCTTCGTTCGGTGATGCTTGTTTTCGTGTTCTTTCGTGCCTTTCGTGGTTATTCTTGCTTCGTGTCCAGCCTCCGTTTTCCGTTTCTTCCGTGCCTTTCGTGGTTATTTCATGAGTTTGTTTCTTCTTTCAATTCATAATACGGTGATAATAGGCTCATAATAACCTGACAATAGCCGGAGCGAGTCAACCAAATCCGTACGATGTCAACCTTTTCAGGAAAATGTCTTGTACTGAAATAGGTTGACTCCAAAAACTCTTAAAAGTGTTAAAATTATGAGTAGAAGAGTCAACAAACAAGAGCGAGCCTTCAGGCGTTCAGTAGCTATCGAGTACATGCAAAGTGGCAAAGACCGACAGGAAATTTGCCTCAAATATGGGCTGAAAAGTCAGGCGACCCTATCAAATTGGGTATCTTGTTACCTGACACCGTACGAAATTGAAACAAAATGCGTATCTTTGCACCCAGAAGAACTCTATAGTGGCGAAGACATGATTCATAAAGCAGAAGAAAAGTCAGAGAGCCAGTCCGCCAGGATAGAAGAACTGGAGAAACAGGTCAAGGCCCTGGAAGCAAAACTGAAACGAAGCGAGGACAAGAATCTTGCCCTCAATGTTCTGATAGACATCGCCGAAGAGCAAGGCATCAGGGTCAGAAAAAAATCTGGGGTCAAGCAGTAGAACGCCTGTCCAGGGTATTCGGATACAACATAGAATACGCCTGTGGACTGTTTGACCGAAGCAAGCAGGCTTATTACAAGAGTAAGCAGGATGAACAGGAACAGATCCGTCGTCTTAGCCGCATCATTGATGCCGTCACAGAGATACGACGCATGGACCCTGGCATCGGGTATTACAAATTGTGGCTGATACTGAAAAAGATGTTTGTACAGGATTGGGTGCCCGGCAGGGACGCCTTTCTGAATATCCTGCGAGACTTCCAGTTACTTCAACCACGCCCCAAGCCACGCCATACGACCAGGTCGAACCATCGCTATCACAAGTACAGAAATCTGATAAAGGGATATATTCCTGTAGGTCCTAATCAATTGTGGGTGAGCGATATAACCTATATAGACCTGGCAGAAGGATGCAGCTACCTGCATCTAGTGACCGATGCATATTCTCACAAGATAATCGGCTGGTGCCTCTCGGAAACACTTGAGGCTCAATATACGCTTCAGGCCTTGCAGAAAGCTGTTTCCTCTGCTTCGGAGGAAGATCTGGGACATCTGATCCATCATTCAGACCGTGGTGTCCAATATTGCTGCAATGCCTACGTCGATGAATTGAAGAAGCATGGCATAAGCATCAGTATGACAGAGGATTACAAGCCGACGGATAATGCCATTGCTGAACGTGTGAATGGAATTCTCAAGACTGAGGTCATCTATAGGGAACGCCGTTTCAAGAGCATCGAAGAGGCGGAAGCCAGGATTTCAGCCTTCATTCAGTTTTACAACGAGCAACGTCCTCATGGCAGCATTGGTTACAAAGTACCTTCAACCGCACATCAGGAGCAAGGTATCCAACGGAGGATGTGGAAATGAAGGGACAGCTCTCTGGGGCTGTCTGCCCCAGCCGCATGGCAGACCCCGAGTGTTTTTCATGTATTCAAGTCAACTTTTCCCGTACAGAGTCAACCTTTTCTTTCGAAGAGTCAACCAAATCCGTACAAAGTCAACTTTTTCAGGAAAAGCGTCAACTTTTTCCGTACAAGTAGTCAACTAATTCCGTAGAGTAAGTCAACTATTTCCGTATGAAAAAATGGAAATGTTAAATCAAGTGTTAAATAGTTAAAATCGAGTCAACCTTATTCAGGAAAAGACA
>CACYQQ010000153.1 GCA_902776605.1 uncultured Bacteroidales bacterium
GATGCAGCCATCGGCAATGAACGCGATGCCCGTTATGCGATGCAATTCTGCCTCCGGCCGGCAGCTGGATTCAAGTTCAAGCCCACGCGCGTCAGTTTCTATATTTCCATGAGTGGAAGTTGCACGTTTGACGTTGACATTCAGCAGGGTACAGCAGCGCCCATCGTGGTTAAAGAAAAAGACCAAGCCACTCCTACCCTCACGCAGCACACATACGATGTAGCGGGCGCGGCACTGACGAGCGACGAGTGTCGCCTCACTATCTATCCTTATGCCTCGGCCACCGCCAGTGCTACGGCCCGCCGATTTGCGTTGCACTCCATTGTCATCGAAGGAGAATACGATAGCCATGTCGTCAAACATAAACTAACGACCCAAGCCAGTCCTGCGGAAGGCGGTGTCATCTCCATCAGCCCGAAAGGAACGATGTTTGCCGAAACGGCGCAAGTGGTCCTTTCGGCCACTCCAACCAACGGATTCATCTTCCAACATTGGACAAACGGGGCGGGGGACATTCTCTCGGACGAGGCAAGATTCACCTATACCGTCGGTGATACAGACGAACTCCTCACCGCCCACTTCAAGAACCTGGCGGAGAGCGATATCTTCTCCGACGGACCCTTCCAGGCCATTGTCGGCAATGCCGAAGAACTGACCGAGGCGCTGGCTGCCGCCAAGCAACATACCGAGGGGCGCTACTACATCTTCCTCCGCAACGGCGACTACGACTTCGGCACCAAGGCATTGACCGCCGTGCCGCAGAACACGTCGCTCATCGGCGAGAGTCAGGAGGGTGTCGTACTTCACAACTGTCCTGCCGCGACCGTCACCAAATACCAGGAGGAGACTCCCGTGCTCTTCATCGACCAAAACCAGAACCAGGTCTATATGCAGGATATCACGGTCCGACAGGCGCGCGACTGGAGCAGCAAAACCTCTCAGGGTCAAGCCATTGCCATTCGCCAACGCGGCAAGCAAGCTATCTACAAACGGGTCACTCTGCAAGGCGTGCAAGATACATATTATCTAAACAAAGCCGACGGCACCGCCTACTTCGAGGACTGCTCCATCTATGGTGAAGTGGACTTCATCTATGGCGACGGCACCGCTTTCTTCCAACGCTGCAACCTGTTGCCACTCTCGTCGGGAGCTTACATCACTGCCCCCAACACACAGGCGGCGTACCTGGGTTTGGTCTTCAACCAATGTGTCATCGACCGTCCCGCCGGTGCCAAAGACGCCGTGACGGGTTACCGACTGGGACGACCTTGGGGTGACAGTCCAGCCGCCACTTTCCTCCACACCACGATGAACGTGTTGCCTGCCGCCAGTGGTTGGGGTAAGATGAGCGACGGCCTGGTACTCCGTTTCCATGAGTACGACTCGAAAGATGCTCTAGGTCAAGCGATTGACCTGTCGAGCCGCTCGCTCGCTGCCTGCTCTCCTGCCACGGGTTCCGACAGTCCTGTCTTGACCGAGAGTCAGGCATCGGCCTATACCCTGGAGAAGGTCTTCCCCGACTGGAATCCTGCCGATGCTTGCCAGTTGCTCTCGGCCCCCACCCTTCAGGAACAGGAGGGCATACTCTCTTGGTCGCCTGTCGCCGATGCCTATTGCTACGCCATTGTTTGTGATGGACAAGTGATTGACTTCACGACTCAGACCTCTTACCCTTGTCGCCAAACGGGCTCATACACTCTCCGCGTGGCCAACCGCATGGGCGGATTAGGAGAGGCCGGTAACGCTGTCAAAATAGAATCGACGGGCATCGAGACCATTACCAGCGAGGTGCCGTCCGCCACTTACTTCGACCTCTGGGGCCGACGCAATGCCCCCGCTCCATCGGGCATTCAACTGCAAAGCGGCAAGCGAGTCTTGATACTCAAGTAATAATCGCCGACCGATACCATGCCCTCACGGGCACGACAAAAAAACAGAAGCGTTTCGCAAGAATAGACTTGCGAAACGCTTCTGCTATTAGGATAATTGTATAGCCTTCTTGACAAAAGCCATCACAATATAAAGGACCTCGTTGTCGTTGACCAATACTTTCATTTCTTCACCACGCGGACAACGATAGGCTGACTGATACCCGTTGGAATCAACTCGTGGTTGCGTGAGAAGTAAGGCACTTGGTCATACTTATCGACGCCCGGAGAGGTCGTGAAGGCAGCGCGGTCACCACGGTCCTCGTTGAGGTCGCCAATGATGCGGTTGCGCCAAGGATTGGTCACACGGACGGACACTTGGTTCTTGCCCTTGTGGACAGCGTCGGTGACGTCCAACTGGTAGTTCGGATCCCAGACGATGCCCTGATCCTTGCCGTTCACCGTCACGTGGGCGGTACAACCGAAAGCGGGCAGTTGCAAGTAGATGCGATGCTCGGGCACGACCAACTTCTTCGGGATATTGAGTGTCATATTGTAGGTCAAGAAACCGCTGTAATACTTGACAGACGGATCCTTCGACTCGGTCAAGGAACGGAACTGACCGATGGACTGCGGCTGGATGGTCGGATCGCTGTCGAAAGTAATCTTGCCCTTGGCTTGGGTATAGGTCAATGTCTCGACTATATCGGGGCGGAGCACTTCGCCATAAGGACGGGCGGCAGCGAAATCATCCTTCGAACTGCCGAAGACCACGAAGACAGACTGCTTGGGTCGGAGCATCAGCGTGAAAGCCGATTGCTGGGACGACAGTTTGTAGCACTCACCATCCATAGGGTCGTAGAGCAGCGCCTCGCGTTCCGGCTGACGGAAGGTTAAGGTGGTGGTCAAGGTATCGCGGTCCTGCTTGTTGACCAGAAAATAGATATCCTGTCCGCCCTTGCTCTTGTGCGTGAAGAGCAACTTATCGGCATCGGCCTCATTAAGTACCTTCATGTCGGGATTATGGATGACGGCAGGTTTGAAAGTTGCCTCCCCCCACATCCGGTCGGAGATGGCACGCAGTTGAGCAGTCTCCTCGGCCCGATGGAGCAGCCGCAAGGTGCGTAGCGGTTTGACACCCACCACCTGAGCACCGGCTTTGGCCATCGCCTCCAACTGCTGCATGGTGGACAGGTCGAGTGCCTCATCGCGGATGATGATCGTCTGATACTCCTTGTTGTTGTCCAATAGGATCTTGCCGTTACGGACAGTCACACGGCCACTCAGAAGCACGTCCTGATTGATGTACTGATACTTGGTTCCCTTAGGCACCAGACGTTGCAACTCCTCCAAGCCGCACTCGTAGGCAGGGAGTTTGTCGCCTATATAAATCAGGGCATCGGCCACTCGGACGCCTCCCTGCAGCATGTACTGCTGACGTGCTTGCCACTCCATGAAAGGACGAGACTCATTGAACCAGAAGTTCAGTCGGTTAAAGGTCTGTCCATAGACGCCCAACGTGAAACCAGGAGCCTTGTCCTGCATCTGGTGAACGTAGCTATGTAAGATCATCTGACTCACGCCCTCGCTATAAGCTTGGTCGCCAAAGAGCTTCAGGTCGAACGGTGCATCGCTGTAAAGGGCATAACCGGTATAGGCCTCACTCGCCACAATGGGTTTGTTGTAGAGTTGGGCAGCGTGCTGCGGCGTCACATAGTTCAATGGATTCTTGAGCGTGGTGGGGAAAGGATAATGATGTGCCTGCAACTTGGCCCAGAACTCGGTCATAGGCATGTCGCAGTATTGGTAAGACTTGAGCACATCCACTGCCGGCAACTTGACACTACCGTAAATTCCTTCGCTGAAGAGTTTCATGCCATGCCGATGGCAAAGGTCGGCCAAGTGCTTGAAGTAGTAGTCCAATATCAAGTCGCTGCACGTCAAGGCGAAGTCGTGCTTGAAGGCCTCGGTGTCGTCGGCATTGTTGACCACTTCCCCACACAAGGCAGGAACCCATGGCATCAAGGAGTAGCCACGACGCTTCTCAAACTCGACGGGCATGTGATCGGTCCATGTCTGGAATCCGGCCTCCCAACTATCGACCAGGAAGTACCGGAAAGCCTTACCAGCCTGTTTACCAGCTGCCTGTATCAACTTGGCGGGGAAACTCTTGAAATGCAGGTTCAAGGCCACGGTGTCCATCTTGTCGCACTCCAAGCCAACACCCTCTGGCGAAGCGGGATGATTCATCTTGCCCGTCGTCGTATAGCCGAAACGGATCACTTTCCATTGACCAGCAGGAGCATGCCACACCAGGCAGCCCTCGTTATCCATCTGGGGAGTCAAGTCCACTACCTTGGCGGTGTCAACGACTTCGCCGACAGGGTAGGCCACGACATAGGCGTCATGGTAAAAATCGACATTGGCCTTGGGTTGCTCCAACTGCAAGTAGATCATCTTGCCTCCCTCGAAAGTGGTAGTCGTCCAGACGTACTCCTTCATCGACTGTTCGGGTTTGATCCACGGACCGCCACTTTCACTCCAGCCGTCACAATTGGCTGCACCGACATACATACCCAGGCGGTCGGCCTCCTCGACAGCAAAACGGAAGAGGTCATACCACTCCTTGGAAGCAAACTTGACCGACACCCAAGGTTCATCGACCTCGCGCATGTTCTCGGGCGCTACCAGATGCTTCACATTCTTATATTCCTGACCAAATGGCCGATAGACATTGAGCACCGTGACGTGCTGAATGCCTTGTGCGTGCATGGACTCCAAGTCTCGGGTAATGCCCTCGCGCGTCACATGACCATTCATCCAATGCCACCAAGTGCCTATCTGGCTCTCGATAGGGGGAGTACGGAACTGATTGGGGTGCAAAGGAGCTTCGACGTCCGAACTGGCACACAATCCGGTATAGGATGCACCGAGGACACTGGTCAACAGTAAGGTTTTTAGCAGATTCATGAGATTCAGTTTTTCTTGGTTACAACAACGTCCCGACTATCGGCAAAAGGGGTATTATGCATAAACGGAGTCAGTTGCCGCCGCGGGACTCAATAGTAATAATCACTTGGTATTTTTAGAAGGAAACAAAACGCCTTATTGCTTCTTGTTTGTTTTGGCAAAGATAATGCAAATTGTAATAAATCCCTCACATTTCCGCCACTTTTTTCCGAAATTTAACAATTTTGCCGATGAACTCTTTTGAAAGTCTATATTGGGACTACAATTGGCACCGATTTAGTCGGGGAAAAGACATCAGACAATAACCTATCAAACACATTTACTTCAACATGGAAGAAAGCGTCTCAATATGTTTCTTACTATAGCTTGACTCATATAGGCAGAAGGCATTGTAGGAAAGAAAAAAAGCGCTCTCATTAGCACGAAATGGACATTTACCTGACCACTACAAACAATTATCTTGTGTCAAAGCGGTATATAGACAAACAAGGCTTTCGAAACCGATAATAAGAATAAAAAAGCACTATAAGCAGATAAATCAACCAAAAGGAAGGCATTTGTCAATACTCGACACAATTATATGCACACAAAATTGGCAAAAACACACCGTAAAAACACAGTTTTGTAGATAATTACACTATAATAACAATTTTTTACACAAAAGATTTGGATATAACAAAAAAACATCTTACCTTTGCAACGAATTTGAAATAGAAATTTAGCCCAAATGTTATCATTTAATATCGACTGTTATTAAAAGGTCGTCAGTTTTAGCTAGTAGTATTAGTGGTTGGTTCGGTTCTCTGTGACAGAGGGCCGAATTATTTTTTAAACAACATGAACTAGGGGAGAGAAGAATTCCGTACCAACTCTAAAGGATATTTTAGAGAACACGAAAAATTCGAAAAATGCGAAAACAATGCGGTTCTAACCTGGGAGACAACTATCGTTAATTTCGTTAATTTCGTTAATATCGTTAATTTCGTGTTCAGACAATATATTATCGTGTTCTAACTATTAATATATTTCCGTGTTCTTCCGTGCGTTCCGTGGCTACTACTCCCCTCGGGGAGGTCGGGAGGGGGTCAAAAAAAAAAGAGGACTCAACTTTCGTTGAATCCTCCTCCTGTAAGGTGGCCGCTTCCTACTCTCCCGCGTTGGCAGTACCATCGGCGTTGCAAGGTTTAACTTCTCTGTTCGGAATGGTAAGAGGTGGAGC
>CACYQQ010000154.1 GCA_902776605.1 uncultured Bacteroidales bacterium
GCGGCTGATCAACGGTTTCTCCATCAACTTACCGCCGTAGGTACTCTTCACATCGTTCCAACGCCAGGCTGCGGTCAATTCGAGACCATCGACGACAGGGTAGGTAGCATCCACCTGCACCGTGTTGGAATAGGAATCGCCCTCCAGATTGCCAATATGAATACGCTTGGAGTCGGTATCGAGGTCGATAACCGCCTGATTATCAAAGCGCGTGTAATAGTACTCGGCATTGAGTTTGAGCGTCTTGTTGCCCAACGGGATATAGAACGAACTGCTCAGTCCGTAGTTCCAGGCGCTCTCCTGTCGGAGGGGGTCAATCACCATGGATCGACCACTGGCGAGGAGGTTATTGTTCTCGGCCAACGCATGGACTGTGCGATAACCCTTTCCTACCGAGGCTCGGAAACTGGCTACGCTATTGGGCGACCACTTGACATGCAAGCGGGGCGTAAAGAAGGTGCCATACTCGCTGCTGTGGTCGATGCGTGCGCCTGCCATGGCGGTCAACTTCGTTCCCAACGAATAGGTGTATTGGGCATAAGCACCAGGCACGGTTTCTTTCTCGTCCAGGGCACTGAAACCTGCGCCTGAGAGCGTCTGACCAAGATAATCGTGCTTCAAGGAGACGCCGGCAGCCAACTTGTGACGCACCGTGAAGTTGGTCTCGTAGAGCAACTGGGCATAGACATTCTTCTCGTTGACGCTGTAACGGCGAAGTCCATAGTTGGCCTCCATGAGCTGCATGGCGAAATTGGTCATCAAGGCGATATTGCTGCCATGCTCATGATCCAGGATGAGGGCATGTTTCATGTAACCCTCGTAGCGGTCGGTTTCGATACCTATTTTATAGAGGGGATGGTCGTGCCCAGCCGAGTGAGCGAACTGTCCGCCATCGCGTTGTTCCCTCACGGCACCGATGCCGCCATGGAAGATATAGTGTTCCGAACGGCCGAACCAACGGTTCTGCACATTCCACTGCTCGACATTGGGTTGGTCCAAGAAACCGTCGTCGTTGGAGTCGTGATGACCGTTCTCGTCCTGCCAGTGCACCAGCAGTTCGGTGCTAACAGCCTGATTCAGATGGAGATTGGCATCGGCATTGACCTCCATACGGCTGCGCGTATTGGTAAAGAGGTTGAGCGTCACACCCTGTTCGTCTTCGGGTTTGAGGTACTCGATGTCGATCTGCCCCGTGATGGACTCATATCCGTTGCGGACCGACGAGGCGCCTTTCGAGACCTGAATACTCTTCATCCAAGGTCCTGGCACGTAGTCGAGGGCAAAGGGAGAAGCCGAACCGCTGAAGTTGGGCAGGTTCTCGGTCAACAGTTGAACGTATGTACCGCTCAGTCCCAACAACTTAATCTGCTTGGCGCCCGTCGCGGCATCCGAGTAGTTGACATCGACCGACGGATTGGTCGTAAAACTCTCACCCAAGTTACAGCATGCCGCCTTGAAGAGTTCTTCGCGGCCCAAGAGGACTCCGTTTTCGGCTCCCAGGATGCGGCGCGTTCCGGCGCGGCGGGTGGTAACTGTCACATTATCAATATCGTGCGTCTGGATAGTGTCGGGATTAACAACAGGTTCGTCCTGTCCATAAACAGACAGGAACAGCATCAACATAACGATGCTCAAAAAGATATTTTTCATTCTACTTAAATAGTTCTTTACTGATTTGTTTTTTAATTGGAAAGTACCCTGGGGAGAAAGGTTGAACAGCTCCATCCCACAGAGAAACGACGAGGCAAAGAACTACCTACACCGAGGTAATTCCCGCCCTAACGGAATCAGTAAATCGCTAAATAAGAAGGATTTGTATAAGGTTCAGGTAATCGCGCGGCGGAGCGCCACGCACAATAGGAACACACGTTGGTCGAACCACCGTCACGGCATCCACGCGAAGCCAACAATAGACCCAATCGGGCACAAGGCACTCGGAAACGACCGAAAGGAAGGTATCTTCCGACTGAGAATGAGCTTGACTGACGGGCGACAGTTCGACATGAATGACATCCAGACACCCATCCGAAGCATCACAACCGTCTTCGTCTTCGACGGTACCGCAAGGCACCATCGTCACCTCGCCGGAGCAACTGCATTGCACCAGATCGACCCCCTTGCCTATCGTCAGGAACGATGACAAGAAGATAAAGATCAATATCAAATGCAATGCTTTCTTCATTGAGAGTGGGGAGGAAGAAAATGAAAAATTAAAAGTGAAAAATTAAAAATTAAAAGTGAAAGTCGAAAAAACTCACTTTCCGTTAGCGCCGAAGGCCATTAGCGTGCGAAAGCACTTTTAGTGGCGCACCAGCGCCCATTAGCGCTATTTTTAGCCCTCAGTTCTATCGTCCGTTAACTCCACAGCCGCAGGCTGTTAACTCCTGCTAACTACTTCATTAACTCATTTTTTGCTTACAGACTCTTCAAGTCACGTACCATCTGGACGGGGTCGGGCGCCTTGAAGACGGTGTTGCCCGTGACGAGGATATCGACACCGGCCTCCTTGAGGATGCGACCCGTCTCGAGGTTGACACCTCCGTCGCACTCGATGAGGGCATGGGCGCCACGGTCGGTAATCATCTGACGGAGACGACGCACCTTGTCGGCCATCGATGGAATGAACTTCTGAGCTCCGAAACCGGGGTTGACGGTCATCACCAACGCCAGGTCGATGTCGCAGATAACCTCCTCCAAGACCGAAAGCGACGTACCTGGATTGACGGCAACGCCTGCCAACATACCGGCCTCATGTATCTGCTGGACGGTTCGGTGCAGGTTTGGACAACACTCCTGGTGCACGGTCATGATGCGGGCACCGAGTTTGGACAGAGTGTCGCACCACTGTTCGGGATGTACCACCATCAGGTGCACGTCGAAAGGCAACTGGACCTCGTTCTTGATGGAGGCCATCACCGGGAAACCGAACGAGATGTTGGGCACGAAACTGCCATCCATCACGTCGAAGTGGAGGTAGTCGGCCTCACTGCGGTTCAACCATTCTATTTCTTTGTCCATGTGAGCGAAATTGGCGCTCAGCAAGGAAGGTGCAATTTGAAGCATATAAAGGCTTTTAAAGGAAGTGACAGAGAAGTGAAAAAGAAGTGACAAAGACGATACTTGAACATCGTAGGAAATCTCTCGCAGAGTGTAATGGAGTGGAAATGAGCTTTAATTTAGTTTTCCTCGCACACACAAGTATTTATAATTCCCCCTCCCTCATAGGGTCCTCGCAGCGAAAAGAATGATTGATAATCATTCAGCGAGAAGACGAGGCTTTAGCCGAGGGGTGAAGTTGGGGAGAGTCCTTCCGCCGCAGTGCTCTGATAATCAGCCAAATGCCGGCGACAATGAACGGGATGCTGAGCAACTGACCCATATCGAGCAACATACCCTCTTCGAACTCCTCCTGGACGTTCTTGACGAACTCGATGCAGAAGCGGCTGCCGAAGACCAGCAGGAAGAAACTGCCGAGCAGGAGACCGGGACGCTTGCCTGCGTCGTATTTCTTGTAGAGCCAGGCATTGATGAAGAAGACCATCAAGTAGCAGAAGGCTTCATAGAGTTGCGTGGGATGCGACGGTGCCGTAAAGATAGGGTCGCGCCCAGCCTCGTAGGCACCCAAGTTGGTGATGAAACGGAAGGCCCAAGGCACGTCGGTCTCGTGACCGTAAATCTCGTGATTGAAGAGGTTGCCGATACGGATCAAGGCTGCCACCGGCGCTACCGCTATACCCAGTCGGTCCAAGACAAAGAGGGCAGGCAACTTATCCTTCTTGGCATAAAGCAACACGGCCAGGAAGACACCCAACGTACCGCCGTGACTGGCCAGACCACCCTTCCACGTCATGAGTATCTCCTGCGGATGCGAGAGATAATACTGCGGGTCGTAGAACAGACAATGTCCCAGACGGGCGCCGATGAGCGTACCGAAGAAACAATACAGGAAAAGCGTATATACCCGTTCTGGATTCTTGCCGTCCAACTTGTAATACTTCTCCATCAGCTTCACGCCAATGAAAAAGCCGATGATGAACATCAGCGCATACCAACGCAAAGCGATTGGCCCCCACGGTGTACTGAACGAAACGATGATAGGATGAGCGGTCCAAGTGATGATGTCGAACATATCGAAACTCTCGTATTATGATGGCGCGAAGATAGCCATTTTTTGTGGAACTATAAAGTAATTTAGCATTTTTAACTATCAACAGCCACGAAATTGTTCATTCTTTTATGAAATATCCATATACATAAAGCACATTAGGCAACTACTTCCAAATTGGTTCATTGCGCCAACCACCTACAAAACCCAATTTATTATAAGGAATGTCTTTACTGTTTTCGAGCAGCAAAAGAACACGCTCTTTGATTTGATTGTCAGGACAAACTGCATGACAGAGATAAAGCATAGCAGATATAACTCCATAAGGTTTCTTCTTTTGAACTTCTGACAATGGAGTATTCAACCAGCCATATCGACAAGCATTGACATTCACGATTTGCTTAGCCAAGTTTCTGTTCCACAAACGAGCATGATGAGCTACGATGTTTCTCAATACAGAGATTGCCTCTAACCAACTGGAAAGATCTCTGGCGGAATATAGTCCAAACTCATTGGCAATCATGGCACGTTGTGGTAACTGACTTTTCAAGTTCTTATACATCATGGAAAGTGTACCAAAGGTAGCAACTTCCAGTATCATCCAGGCGTCAGGATTATCACCACCAAGGGTTTCTCTATCCCATTGGGAGTGCCGCGCCAAATATTCTTTAGCGAAAGGCTCTGAGCAACGTTCGAACTCTCGTTTCAGATCAAGTACAAACTTCAAGTGATAATCTTCCCGTTCAAACAGAGACTCGTCAAGATACCAAAGTCCACTACCGGTAGTTTGTGACAAAACATTGATAATCTTGGCTCTTAATGCTACTTCAATAATCTCTATCGCATCAAAAAGAATCAATCGGAGATTACGGTCAAAATTATATCTGGCTATTACATCTTCGAAGATGGCATCTGGAAGGAAATCATGGTCCGTTTCTTCATCACGCATATCCTTCCAATAATATTTCAGACGGAAATAACTAATATGAGAGAGACTTTCCTTGGCAAAAGTCTCACTTTTGAACTGCATTCCTCTTGAACGGAGTAACCGAATTTGCTCTTCTATGGAGCGAGGTTTCTGATTGCACATCTGGCTTATAGAAAAAAGGTGACCCGCCAGCAGATCTACGGGATGCCGACGGGTTCTGTTATCTTTAATTCGGAATCATATCCGAGAATTATCCTATTTGTGGGTGCAAATATAACCACTTTTCTCCAAATATACAATTATTCTTTCATTTTTTTAATTAAAAAACGCATCAATAATGTTTTTTTCGTATTTTTGCATATATTTTGCTTCAAACATATTATCCAAGAAAGCAAACATTCGACATGGAAGAGGCTCTTTCGCTCTACGAATTGAACAGTCAGGTGGCCAACGTCATTGCCCACCAGTTCAATGCGCCACTTTGGATTACCGCCGAAGTGGCTCAATACAACGTGGCAAGCAACGGTCACGCCTACCTCGAACTCATTGAGAAAGACCCCAAGTCGGGGTTCACGCTGGCTCGCGCCAAGGCGATAATCTATGCCAACCGCGTCTGGTTGGTCAACGAGACGTTCCAACTGGGCACCGGACAACCGCTGCGTGCCGGATTGAACATCATGGTGCGGGTCAAGGTCTCCATGCACCCGGCCTACGGCTACACGTTGGAGGTAGTCGATATCGAACCCGCCTTCACCCTGGGCGAGATGCAGCGCCGCCGGCAGGAGATTCTGCAACGGCTTCAGGACGAGGGAGTTATGGACATCAACAAGAGTCTGCCTCTGCCACTCAAGCTGCCCGGCATACACTTC
>CACYQQ010000155.1 GCA_902776605.1 uncultured Bacteroidales bacterium
ATAAAAGACTATGGAATAAAGTCCTATTGAGCGGCGTGCTGGCTACCGTCGCTACAATGGCTCAGTCGCAGACTATGTCGCTGGATGATTGCGTGAACTATGCTCTGCAACACAACAATACCATTATTCAGCGAACTCTTTCGGTCCAGAATCAAGAGGTTGCGTTGAACTCCTCCAAGATGAACTATCTGCCTAATGTGAGTGCCAGTGTCAGTCAGGGATGGTCGTTTGGCCGTTCGACGGATATGAACACCAATTCGTACCGAAGCATCAATACTTCGTCCACCAATTTTGGGGTGAATGCCTATATGGATCTCTTTACGGGCCTCCGTACCGAGAACCAGATTAAATCCGATAAGTTCTCTCTACAGGCCGCTTCGGCCAATTTGGAGAAGGCACGCAAGGATGTTGGCATCCAAGTGGCTACCTATTATCTAAATGCTCTTTACTATCGCGGTTTGACCAATGTGCAGCGACGTCAGGTAGAGTTGGATTCGGTGGCTGTACAGAATGCCCGTTCCTTGTTTGAGTCGGGCAAGAAACCGGAGTCGGAAGTGGTTTCGGCCGAGGCTCAATTGGCGGTGAGTATGCATAGTTTGACAGAGGCCATCGGCAATGAAACCATGGCTAGGTTGGACTTGATGCAGGCGTTGAACCTGGAGGGTGACGTGTCTAACTTTGCTATCATGGACATTGATACGACCAGGTTGGGTGCAGATGTGATGGCGGCTTCACGTGTTTTTGCCAATGCCGTGGAACGTTATCCCTCCATCCTGGCAGCGAAGTATGAATTGGAGAGCAGCCAGTATGACTTGAAAGTGGCTCGTAGTGAATATATGCCTAAACTCTCGTTGAATGCGGGCATCAGTACTGGTTACCAATATATGTACAACTTTGGTAAACAACCTTCCTTTGGCCGGCAGTTGGATAATAATCTCTATAAGTCCATTTCTTTGAGTCTCTCTATTCCTATTTTCGACCGCTTCAGCGCCCGTAATTCCATGCGTCGTGCCCGCCTGTCTATCGAGAGCCGAAACACTGCGCTTGCCGAAGCCCAGCAGAGTCTCAGCAAGGAGATTCAGCAGGCCTACTGGAATGCCATCAAGGCGCGCGACAACTATATATCGTCGCAGAAGGCCAATGCTTCGACAACACTTGCTTATCAATATGAGGCCGAGCGTTATGCCGCTGGACGTGGCACCGCTTACGAACTGCAACAAGCAAGTTCGAAGATGCAGCGGGCACAACAGGATGAGTTGCAAGGTAAGTACGAGTTCCTGATGCGCCTCAAGATTCTGGAGTTCTATAATGCGGAATGAAAACGTTCGTAGATAATAAAAGATACCCGCGATGCTTGTCTAGAAGTGTTGCGGGTATCTTTTTATAATGATGTATGTTGGATTCTATAGGTGTGACAATCAGTCGATGAAGCGTTTGGTCAAGTCGCCGAACTCTTCGATGCGACGGTCGCGGAGGAAGGGCCACCAGCGACGGACGTTTTCGCAACGTTTCATGTCGATATCGACCAAGAGGATGGTGGGTTCGGTGCCCGCTTCGGCAAGAAATTCGCCTTGAGGACCAGCCACAAAGGAGTGACCCCAGAACTGGATGCCGTTGGTTTGGTGCGATGGGTCTTCTTCCCAACCGGCACGATTGACGGCAATGACGGGGAGGCCGTTGGCAACAGCGTGACCACGTTGAACGGTCTGCCAGGCGCCGAGTTGGCGTTGTTTCTCTTCGTCCGTGTCACTGCTCTCCCAACCAATGGCGGTAGGGTAGATGAGAAGTTCGGCACCCTGCAACGCCATGAGACGGGCTCCTTCGGGGTACCATTGATCCCAACAAACCTGTACGCCAAGACAACCGACTGAGGTCTGGATAGGGTGGAAGCCCAAGTCGCCTGGCGTGAAGTAGAACTTTTCGTAGTAGGCAGGGTCATCGGGGATGTGCATCTTGCGATAGGTGCCAGCGATGCTTCCATCCTTCTCGAACACCACCGCGGTGTTGTGGTAGAGGCCAGCTGCACGACGTTCAAAGAGACTGGTGACCAATACGATGCCGCATTCGCGAGCGATGTTACCATAGAACTCGGTGCTGGGGCCAGGGATAGGCTCGGCCAAGTCGAAGTTGTTGGTATCTTCTACCTGACAGAAATAGAGCGAGTTGTGCAACTCCTGAAGTACGACCAATTCGGCACCTTGTTGAGCCGCCTTTCGGATGTCGGCTGCCAAGTCCTGTTTGTTCTTTTCTATATCAGCCGTCTTGGCTTGTTGGATGAGAGCAATTTTCATATTCTACAAGTAAATGATGAATGATTAGGCAGGTGTCCAAAAATATAGTCAATCTTGAACACCTGCTTATTATAGTTGTCTGACCGGATGGTCAAAATAGGTGTCGGGGTAGGGTTCGTCGGCCAGCGTGAAGTGCCACCATTCGCTCGAAAGCGGTTGGAAGCCGTGACGGAGCATGGCGTTGCGGAGAATCTGTCGATGAGCGAACTGCTCGTCGGTGAGGCGGACGCCCGAAGGACTCTCTCCTTGCTGGGCAATGAAGCAACCTGTCGTGGGGTCGCCACAGAAGTCGGGGTGACTCTCAGGCCCGAACCAATCGAAGGTGCCGCCCATGTCGAGTTCCTTCTCCGTGTTCATGTCGAAGAGGGTAAGATCGATTGTTGAACCACGGGTGTGACCACTTTTCGACATGATGTAATCTTGTTCGAAGAGTACGCTCTTGTCCAAATGAGGATAGAAGTACTGCTTCATGAGGGTGTCGTTGCGGTCGGCGGCCCATCGAACAAAATGATTGACAGCACGTTGTGGACGATAGGCATCGTAAATCTTCAGACGATAGCTCTGAGCTTTGACGTCATCGCTGACGGCTTTGAGGCTGTCGGCTGCACGACGGGTGAGCAGTGCGACGGGTTGCTCATAACCATCGATGCGGGTGCCGACAAAGTTGTAGGTGCCATAATAGCGAATCTCCAAGATTACGTCAGGAACGACGTCGGTGATGTTGACGAATTGACTAAAGTCCTCCGAAGCGGAGTCGGCTTCGCCTTTGGGCGAGGAGCAACTTTGAAGGGCCATGCTGCTACCCAAAGCCAGCAGCCCAACGAATAGTGTAAAGTGCGTCTTTTTCATAAGCGTATAGTAGTAAGGTGATTAAACGTGTCATCCGTTGCTCAGGCAATCTGGATGTCGCTGAAGAAGAGTGTCGGGAAGTAGCCATCGGGCAACTTTTCAACATCGTTGGCAATGTGCGAAAGGTTGTTCCAGAGTTGCAAGACATTGCCTGTGAGGTTCATGCCCGCGATGCCTTGAACACGTTCTCCGTGGCGATACAGTTGCCCCTCGATGCCGAACGAGAAGTCGCCCGTCACGTCGTTGCAATTACCACCCAAGAAACCTGTGATGAGGATGGTGTCCGACAATGAGTTGAGAATCTCCTGACGGGATTGCTGTCCAGGCGCAATGCAGAGGACATTGGCACCCGAGAGGACGGGAGTGATGCCGAGCTTGTTACTATAGTAGGTGCTGATGAACCATTGACAGAGCTTACCTTCTTGAATCAGAGGATGATACTCTGTGCGGACGCCCTCGAAGTCAAACAAACAAGCCGAGAAGGCACCCTTGCGTTGCGGTTCTTCGGTCAAGGTGAGGAGCGGAGAGACAATCCTGTCGCCGAGTTTGTTTTGTTGCAACAGGGAGCGATGCTGGTGTAGGTTGTAATCCTGCATAGCTTCGAGCAAGGGCGAGAGCAGCTTCATCAGGCAGACGGGTTCGACGGCAATGTGGTATTGACCCGCCGGAATCGAGGTCGCGCCAATGCGTTGTTGAGCCGCCTTCAATGCCTTGCTTCCCAAGTCGGGCAGGAGCGGTTGCAGTTCGTCCAGGCAGATGGCATACTCCATCCAACTGTCCGAGGGACGGCTGTCCCCCTCGTCTTGCATGTTGGCGGTGGCATAGGCAGCTGCCGTGCTGCAACAGGAGTATCCCTTGAAGCCTTGACTGTCAGCCATATATTGCCAACCGTAGCGATTAGCCAGATAGGTCGATAGGTGAATGAGCCGAGGGTCCGTTCCCAAGATAGGTTGAGCCACCTGACAAGCCAGCGATGTGGCATCGATGTCGGGATTGCTCCGACGGAAACTCTGCAAGGCGAGCATCTCGTCACGGTTCTGCTCCAAACTGGCGGCCTTGTAATAACGTGCTGGGTCGGGGAGCGTGCGATCCGGGTCGGGCGAGAGCAATCGCGTGCAGGCAATGCCGTTGTGGATAAGGGTGCTCAATTCCTTCTGTTCCAATCGGTTGGTGCTGTAGGTGCCGTAACGACCCTCCACAAAGAGGCGCAACACCAACCCGCAACCATCGCTGCTCAGCAGAGAGGTAATCTCGGTGTCCTGATATTGTATGGTGAGGTTGCTGATGCACGACAATTCCACGCGAGCGGCTTGTGCTCCAGCCTTGAGCGCTTCCTGCAATGCCCAATCGGCAATAGCTATCTTGTTCTTATCCATAATCTTATCCAACCGTAAGTTTCTTAACTAAAACACTGGGCATACCGCACGAGACGGGACAGCTCTGACTCTCCTTGCCGCACATCCAGGTGGAGGGGTCAATCTTGAGGTTGTTGGCCACGGCTTCGATGTCGGCCAATGTCTCAGGACCATTGCCGATGACGTTGACATCCTTGATGGGTTGGGTGAGACGGCCATTCTCAATAAGGTAACCTGCCTTGACAAAGAACGAATAGTCGCCGGCCCCAATCTGCACCTGTCCGTTGGTGAAGTCGGTCACGTAGATGCCCCGCTTGACATGGGCGATGAGGTTCTGTTCCTCCTCCTTGCCATTGAGCATGAAGGTGTTACGCATGCGAGGCAAAGGCATGGAGCGGAAACTCTCCCGTCGGCCATTACCTGTCGAAGCGATGCCGAAATGGTGTGCTGAGATGCGGTCGTGAAGGAACGAGGTGAGTCGCCCCTCGGTGACGATGTGCGTGCATTGAGCCGGTGTTCCTTCGTCGTCGAAGTGGATGGAACCGCGCATGTCGGTGGTGAGACCATCATCCACCACGGTGATGTCCGACGAGCAGATCTGTTTGTCCAACTTGTCGGTGAAGATGGATTCTCCCCGACGGATGAAGTCGGCTTCAAAAGCATGGCCGATGGCTTCGTGCAACAAGATACCGCTGGCACCGGCTCCCATTACGACGGGCATCTCGCCCCCCTTGGGTTGTTTGGCTGTGAGGGCAAAATGGAGTTTGCGAAGCATGTCTTGAACCATCTCCTGCTGCATCTCGGGGGTAAGCATCGAGAGCGGAAGCCGATAGGAACGGCTCACGTTGGCGCTCTCCGTCTGTCCCTCTTGCTGGATGACCGCCTGGAGGTTGACACTTGTCAAGGGACGTGTCTCTTCAACCAGGGTGTCCAAACTGTTGGCAATGGCGATTCGTTTCACCTGATGACGGATGCTTCCGCTTACGTGTAGGATGTGAGCATCGGCGGCCAGGTGACGATCGGTGGGCAGAACGTGCCGCGCCATGAGCGTCCCAACGCCCGGGACGAAGCCGGCTTCTATCAGTATATGATCGGCAAATTGGCCGCTTCCCATGCCGCCATCGATCCTAAAAAGCGCGGCCGTGCCGTGTGCGAGAATTTCGGCGCCTACGGCTGGAGCTCCGGCCCGAAGGAACAAAAGTTCATGCTGGATCATTACATGGCTCGGGGCGTTAACTACTTTGTTCCGCACGCGTTTACCCCCGCTCCCTTCCCGGATCCGGACTGCCCGCCCCATTTCTATGCCCATGGCGAGAACCCGACCTACCGTGCCTTCGGTGTCCTGATGGCCTATGCCA
>CACYQQ010000156.1 GCA_902776605.1 uncultured Bacteroidales bacterium
CGAATACGGAGGGGAGGGAACCCCTCCTGCTCCATATATTGTATATCAGCTCCCAGTTCGCGGAGGGCATCGACCAAGATGCCGATAGGACGTTGTTTCATGCGCTCCGAACCTGTCATGACGACTTCGGCTCCCTCTTTGGCAGCAAAGTAAGCGGTTAGGAATCGCATGGAGGTGCCGGCAGCACCGATATCGACCAGACGAGGTTCTCCGTTGCTGTCTTGGCAATCTCCTTCAAAGGCCTGTAGCATGACGCGCGTGTCGTCACAGTCGCTTAGGTGCGAGAGTTGGCAATCCTCGTCGCAAAGGGCCTGGAGAATCAGGGCACGATTGGACAACGACTTGGAGGCGGGGAGATCGATGACAAATGTCTTGTCTTCGCTCGGGACGGGATCTGATATTTGGTAGGTCATTGCAGCTTATTTGGCGATGTTCTTGCAGATATTGACGACGACCATCATGGCCTTCTCCATGCTCTGGATAGGTACATACTCAAAACGGCCGTGCATGTTCATGCCACCAGCGAAGATGTTGGGGCAGGGCAGACCCTTGAACGAGAGTTGTGCACCATCGGTACCGCCACGGATAGGTTGAACCTTAGGTGCAACACCTGCTTCGAGGATAGCCTGCTTGGCCAGTTCGATGATGCTTGGCAGGTTCTTCTTCTTGTTCTCCTCATCGGCCTCCTGTACCTTTTCGAGCATGTTGTAGTACTGATCCTTGAGCACCACCTCGCAAGCTCCAGGGTACTGGGAGTTGATGTTTTCGGCAATGGCGAGTATATTCTGCTTGCGTGCCTCGAAGAGTTCGCGATTATGGTCGCGGATGATGTAAGAGAGTTGCGCCTGTTCCACCGAACCGCTCATGCCTATCAGGTGGTAGAAGCCCTCGTAGCCTTCGGTATGCTCTGGACGTTCCTCCTCGGGCAATTGCTCGGCAAACTCCATCGCCAACAAGGCGGCATTGACCATCTTGCCCTTGGCGGTGCCTGGATGTACGTTGGTGCCCTTGAAAGAGATCTTGGCTGATGCGGCGTTGAAGTTCTCAAACTCCAGTTCGCCCACTTCGCCACCATCCATGGTGTAGGCCCAATCGCAACCGAAAAGCTCGACGTTGAAGTGATGTGCTCCCATGCCAATCTCCTCGTCTGGGTTGAAGGCGATGCGCACTTTGCCGTGCTTGATTTCGGGATGCTCCTTCAGGTACATCATGGCCGAGATGATTTCGGCGATACCTGCTTTGTCGTCAGCACCGAGCAGGGTGGTGCCATCGGTCACGATGAGGTCTTCGCCCACGTGGTTGAGGAGCTCGGGAAAGTAGCTCGTCTGCATTACGGTGTCGGCATTCAAGGGGATGTCCTTGCCGTCGTAGTTTTTGATGATGCGAGGGTTGACGTTCTTGCCCGAAGCATCGGGAGCGGTGTCCATGTGGGCAATAAAGCCGAGGACGGGGACATTCTCCATGCTAGGGGTGGCAGGTAGGGTGGCATACAGATAACCCAACTCGTCGAGCACGACATCGGCAAAACCGAGTTCTACCAATTCGTCACGGAGTTGCTTGGCGAAAACCATCTGGGTGGGGGTACTTGGAGTCACCTCTGTTGTTTCGTCGCTGGTTGTCTCAACTTTGACATATCTCAGAAATCTTTCGACTAAATCCATATTTTCTTT
This sequence comes from uncultured Bacteroidales bacterium, assembly GCA_902776605.1. Lineage (GTDB taxonomy): Bacteria > Bacteroidota > Bacteroidia > Bacteroidales > UBA3663 > Liminaster. The sequence goes on from CACYQQ010000156.1 coordinate 1,671, forward strand.
GATTTATTTGTTTGTTTCGATTTTTTTATCTAATTTTGCGGCGTGGATAATCTTACTTTTATTTATGTAAGAACGCGCAAATATAAGAATTATTTCTCAAATGTCCAAAAATAACCCTATAAAACCCTCTAAGTCGAGTTCCAAAAAAACAAAGAAAGGAAAAAAAACTCACAAATTCTTACTCCATCTTGTCCTTTTTTTAGTTGTAGCAGGGGTATTGGCCGTTGTTTCCTACTTTGCCAAGGATGTCTATCTGGTGGCCAAAGACCCAGTCCTTTCGGAACAGAATGTGAATGTGCCGAGTGCCAAACCTTCTCCTAAAATTAAAAAGGAGGAATCCAAGGCGAAGAGGAAAGAGTCGGGGAAAGCTGAGAAGAAAGAATCGACGGCCAAGGCGAAAGTCCCAACGAAGTCCGAAGGCTCCCCGAAGGCTCCCCGAAAGGCCGCTCCGTCGGTAAAGGATCTGAGGACTTTGTCGCCCGAACGCGACCTCTTGCCATCGTCGCAGATACCTTTTGCCTCGCAGGTCATCGCTCATATCGGTTATGTTGTGTCGTACAATGCCGACTACAAGGTGCCCAACTGGGTGCTCTACGAGTTGAACTATGCCGAGACGTTGGGTAACATCCCTCGAAAGAACAGTTTTGCGGTCGATCCAGAGGTGCCCGATTCCGTCATGGCGCAATTGACCGATTACCGCAATTCGGGGTACGACCGCGGTCACATGGCTCCGAATGCCGACCTCAACTGGAATGCCAAGGCGCAGGAGGAGAGTTTCTACTTGAGCAACATGTGTCCGCAGGGGCACGACTTCAACGCCGGTATCTGGTTGGACCTGGAGAGCCAGGTGCGTCGGTGGGCCGAAAGGGATAGCGCCGTCACCATCGTGTGCGGTCCTGTCTTGCCTCGTTCGGTGGCCGAAGCCTCGTCCATGAAGAAGATTGGCAAAGGTCATGTTCTCGTGCCTGAATATTTTTATAAGATTGTGTTTTCTCCTTTTGGAAAGCAACCCCAGGCCGTCGGCTTCATCATGCCGAACCGCAACGAAAAGGTGGGCAGGAAGAACAAGCCCCTGTCTTCGTACGTTGTGACCGTGGACAGTATCGAACGCGTCACAGGAATTGATTTCTTCCCCATCCTGTCGGATGACGTGGAAGAGAAGATTGAATCAAGTTATAATCTAAAATATTGGTTTCAATGAAACAGCTATTTCTCTCTATTTATGCAGTTTTAATTGCGACATTGGGTGTCGCCCAAGATGTCCGTACGCAACGTGTCTATTTGAGTGGACATGGATGTGACGACATGGTACAATGGGACTTCTATTGTACCGATGGCGCGCATAGCGGCGAATGGACCAAAATCGGCGTTCCTTCTTGTTGGGAACTCCAAGGCTTTGGTACCTATCAATATGGTATGAGGTTTTATGGAAAGGAGACTCCCGATGGCATCGCCAGCGAGGAGGGCCGTTATCGCTACGAATTCAAACTTCCTAAGGAATGGGAGGGTCGTCAGATAGAATTGGTCTTCGAGGCTGCCATGACCGAGTGTGTGGCTTTCATCAACGGCCGTAAGGCGGGCAATGCCCACCAGGGCGGATTTTCGCCCTTCCGCCTCGATGTGAGCGACCGTATCTTCTGTGGCGACAAAGTCAATAAACTCGAAGTAACGGTTCAGAAGGAGAGCAAGACCAACACCAAGACCAACTTGGCGGAGCGTCGTGCCGACTACTGGAACTTTGGTGGCTTGATTCGTCCTGTCTATGTTGAGTCGCGTCCTGCCAGCAATATCTCTCGTGTGGCTATCGATGGCCATATGGATGGCACTTTTGCCGCCGATGTGTTCCTGAATCATGCTTTGTCGGGAGCCAAGGTTGTTACGACTCTCTTGACCGAGGGGGGCAAGCAGGTGTCCCGTACTGAGACGCCTGTGCATAGCGATCGTGCCAAGGTAACTATGTCGGCCAAGAACGTACAGTCGTGGAGCGCCGAAACTCCCGTGCGCTATGTGGCTCGTTTTGAGTTGCTCAATGCTGAGGGTAAGGTATTGCACACTACCGACCAGAAGTTCGGTTTTCGCACTATCGAGCTCCGTGAACACGATGGCCTCTTCATCAACGGCCAACGTATCAATGTGCGTGGCGTCAATCGTCATAGCTTCCGTCCGGAGTCGGGTCGTACGCTGAGTTACCAGAAGAATCTGGAGGATGTCGAGCTCATCAAGTCGATGAACATGAACGCCGTCCGTCTCTCGCACTATCCTGCCGACCCGGAGTTCCTCGATATCTGCGATAGCCTGGGTCTCTATGTGATGGAGGAGCTTTCTGGCTGGCATTGGGCGCACGACACGATGAACGGCAAGAAATTGGTCATGGAGATGGTGACGCGCGACGTCAATCACCCATCCATCATTTGGTGGAGCAACGGCAACGAGGGTGGCTTCAACTACGAACTTGAACCTTCGTTCTACGAATATGACCCACAACACCGCACGGTAATCTATCCATGGTCCAACCGCAATGGTTACGAGACGAAGCATTACCGCTCGTATGGCGAGAGTCAGGAGTATATGCGCCAGCCGGAGCTCTTCATGCCAACCGAGTTCCTGCATGGACTCTACGATGGCGGTCATGGTGCTGGTCTTTACGATTATTGGCTGATGATGTACCGTCATCCGCGTTGTGTGGGCGGTTTCCTGTGGGATCTGGCCGATGAGGGTGTCCTCCGTGTCGATAGGGATGGCTTTATCGATAATGTCGGTAACTTCGGCGCCGATGGCATCGTCGGTCCTCATCACGAGAAGGAGGGTAGTTACTACACCATCCGTCAATTGTGGTGCCCTGTCTATGTGGAGAGCGACTTGAAAGGTAATCTGACGGGGTTGCAAAATGTTGTCGATCACTTCGAACTGCATGTTGAGAACCGCTACGATTTCCTGAATCTCAACACCGTATCGTTCCGCTACGAGTATCTCGCGTTGCCCGATGCTTCGGGTCAAGGCAAGGAGAAGGTCCTGAAGTTGGGCTCCTTGAAAGGTCCTGATGTGGCACCTCGCACCATGGGTACTTTGAAGATTCCTGCTCAGGCAAATGCCCATGCGTTGCGCATCACCGCTACCGATAGGTATGGCCGTGAACTGATGCAATGGTGCAAGACCGTGGGAGGTAGCTTCAACTTCGGTCAGCGCGTCAAGGATTTCCGTGCCCTTCTGGATACCAAGACGGGCTTGCTCAATGGGGTAGAAGTCAATGGTCGTCACATCTCCCTCGCTGGTGGCCCCCGTTTCGTGGCTGCCCGTCGTAGCGACCGTTCGTTTGACCAGTTCTACAACCACGACGACAAGCAGGCCGAGAAGAAAAAGAACCTCTATTCTTCGTTCGAGGATGCGGGTGTCTTTGTCAAGTTCGATACCTTGGCTTCCAATAAGTTGATGGCGCGTTATCAATTGGGTTGTATGGATTCTGTCCTTTATACCCTCCGTCCCGAGTTGGGCATCATCGATGTGGTTGCCTACTACAACTTCCAGGGTGTGGTCGATTTGATGGGCGTGATGTTCGACTATCCCGAGGAGAAGGTCCAGTCGAAGGCTTGGGTCGGCAAAGGTCCCTATCGAGTATGGCAGAACCGCCAGCATGGCCCTCAGTTCGGCTATTGGCAGAACGATTACAACGACCCTGTTCCTGCCGAATCCTACACTTATCCCGAGTTCAAGGGTTATTTCAGCGAGGTCGCTTGGATGTCTCTTCGCACGCAAGAAGGCACCATCACGGTCGTCAACCAGCAACCTGAACAGGATTATGTCGGCATCTATGAGCCACGCGATGGTCGAGATAATTTGTTGTACCTCCTGCCACACACAGGCCTCTCGTTGATGCGCGTCATTCCGTCGGTTCGCAACAAGGTCAACACCACCGACCTCAACGGTCCTTCCGCTCAACCCTATTGGGCCAATGGCACCTTTGAAACCCGATTCTCCCTCTGTTTCGAATAAACCGTTCGGGACGCATAAATACCGTTTTCCTTTGGTTGAATCTTATTGGCACTCCTTCAATTTCGGGGGAGTGCCATTTCGTTTTCGTCTTCGTTTCAGTTTTCGTTTCATCTTCATCTTCGTTTTCGTTTTCATTTTCGTTTTCATTTCCCGTCTTCATCCTCCGTTCTTATCGTCCCCGT
>CACYQQ010000157.1 GCA_902776605.1 uncultured Bacteroidales bacterium
AGGCGTGAGTGAGGTGAGCCGCAAGTTCTTCGGCACCCTCTTCAATACTTACAAACTCTTCGCCCTCTATGCCAACATCGATGGTTTCACCGGTCAGGAGGCGGAAGTAGCGTTGGAGAAGCGTCCAGAGATTGACCGCTGGATTCTTTCTTCGCTCTCTACCCTCATCACCGAGGTCGAGAAGAACTACGAGACCTACGAACCTACTCAGGCTGGTCGTCTCATCGAGACCTTCGTTTGCGACAACCTCTCTAACTGGTACGTGCGCCTGAACCGCAAGCGTTACTGGGGTGGCGAGATGAACGAGGATAAGTTGGCTGCTTACCAGACCCTTTATACCTGTCTGGAGACCGTGGCTAAGTTGATGGCACCAATCGCACCATTCTATGCCGACAAGTTGTTCGGTGACTTGAATGCTGTAAGCGGTCGCGACAAGAACGTGAGCGTCCACTTGGCCGACTTCCCGAAGGCAGGAGCAACCGACGCTGTCTTGGAGCGCAAGATGGCTTTGGCACAGACCGTTACCTCGTTGGTTCTCTCTATCCGCAAGACCGCCAAGATCAATGTGCGTCAGCCATTGCAGACCATCCTCTTCCCGGCTGTCGATGCCGAGCAGGAGCAGGATATCCTTTCGGTGAAGGATTTGATCCTGAACGAAGTGAACGTCAAGGACCTCAAGATTGCCGGTGGCGAGGATCACGTACTGGTGAAGCGCGTCAAACCGAACTTCCGCGAGTTGGGTAAGCGCTATGGCAAGTTGATGAAGAGCTTGGCTGCTGCCCTCAACGAGTTGGAGCAAGATAAGATTGCCGCTCTCGAACAGGCAGGCACCTTGGCACTCACCGTAGAAGGCGAGAATGTTGAGGTGACTACCAACGACGTGGAGATTATCTCGGAGGATATGCCAGGTTGGAACGTGGCTTCCGAGGGTCGTGTGACCGTGGCTCTTGACATCACCATCACCGAGGCCTTGAAGTGCGAGGGCGTGGCCCGCGAACTTATCAAGCGCATTCAGAACTACCGCAAGACCGCTGGCTTCGAGGTGACCGACCGCATCCAGATCTGTCTGGAAAGCAATGCCGAGACCGATGAGGCAGTCAATCAGTATGCCGACTATATCAGTGGTCAGGTATTGGCCACCAGCATTCAGGTGGTGGCTGCCGGTTCGTTGGCCGATGCCGTAGAATTGGACATGGACGACTACGTGGTCAAAGCTTCTATCAAGAAGTGAGACCACGGGGTCGTTCCCCGTTAAAAACGAAAAGACTTTTATAAATTACTAAATCATTATCATACCATGCTGGACGTAAAAGAAAGATATTCCGATGAGGAATTGGCTGAGTTCAAGGTCCTGATTCAGGAGAAGTTGGATAAAGCAAACAAAGAGTATGCCGAACTGAGAGCCGCTCTGCGTAACGGCGATAACTCTGACCGCGATACAGCACCTACCTTCAAGAACATGGAGGATGGCGCAGAGACACTGAATCGCGAGGAGTTGGGCTTGCAGGCATCTCGTTTGGAGAAGTTTATCAAGGGTTTACAGGGTGCCTTGGTCCGTATCGAGAACAAGACATACGGCATCTGCCGCGTTACCGGTAAACTCATTCCTAAAGAGCGACTCCGTGCTGTGCCTCATGCTACGTTGAGTGTCGAGGCCAAGGAGAAGCGCCGCTAATAGATGAAAAGAAATCAGACTATTACTGCTGTTCTGATCATACTGGTCATCATTGCGATAGACCAGTGGATCAAGATTTATGTCAAGACCCACTTCGTGCTTCGCGAGAGCTATGAAGTGGCCTCTTGGTTTTATCTGTCGTTCATCGAGAACAACGGCATGGCGTATGGTATGGAGATAGGTAGCAAACTGTTGCTCACCAGTTTCCGTATCTTGGCTGTGGGTGGCTTTGCCTGGTATCTGTTCCGACAGATTCGACTGGGCCGAGCTACTTGGCTCTTCGTGGTGACGATGGCGATGGTGGTGGCAGGAGCTATAGGCAACATCATAGACTGTGTCTTTTATGGTCGTTGGTTCACCGATAGTTACGGTCGTGTGGCACAGTGGGTGGATGAGGCCGCCGGTCTCATGCCCTCGGGCGAATGGTTGCAAGGGAAGGTGGTAGATATGTTCTACTTCCCCTTGATTAAGTTCGATTGGCCAGCCAGTTTCCCGCACATCGGAGAGAGCGTTACTTGGTTAGGGGTGACGTTCGAGTGGCCCGAATGGTTGCCTTGTTGCGATGAACCTTTCCTGTTCTTCAAGCCTGTGTTCAATTTCGCCGATGCCGCCATCTCGGTGGGAGTGGGTCTGCTTTTGATCATCTATTTTCTGTCCTTGCGTCGAGAGCGCGAGCAGTCGGCAGCAAAATCGTAAAACGTGATGAAACTGAGGATTTTGTCTTTAGGTCTTTTGCTATGTGGGTTGTTGGCAGCATGTCAGCAACGTCCCGACTATGTGATAGAAGAGGACCAGATGACGGAACTCCTGACCGACGTGCACATGGCGGAAGGGTTGATTGAACTGCAACAACGTCACATTCATGACGATGCCGAGTATGGCCAGTCGGTGATAGCCGCCGTGCTTGAAAAACATCATATCAGTAAGGCACAATATGATACGTCGTTGGTGTGGTACTCCCAGCACCTGAATGACCTGATACGTATCTACAATCACGTCAACGAGAACTTGGCGGAGCGTAGAGAGTTGTGGGACAACCTGGCAGCGCAGAGTGTCGGTTTCGGACAGAACATGTCGGGAGCCGATGTCGATCTCTGGAATTTGCCTCGTTATTTGATTCTGGATGAACAACGTCTCACGCACCGTCTGGTATTACGGTTATCCACCGATACTACTTTCTGGGCAGGCGATAGTTTGAAATGGAGTCTGCACGTACCGGAACAACCTCAGGGTCAAGGCGTTGTAGCTTCCATGTCGCTGGTGGGGCATGACTTGAATACCACGACGGGTTGGCGAGTGTTGCAAGGAGCGACGACGCCGTTGCTGCAAAAAGACACCCTCGTGACCCTGACCTGCGTGGCCGACTCGATAGAGAGACTGGAACAGGTAGTGGTGACGCTTCATCAGTTCCCTGTGGATGACGGAGCGCGGAAGAGGATGCCTGTGGTGATAGACAGTCTCCAACTGAGACGAGTCCATAAATGATGTGGAATGATGGTTGTCCGTCCTATACAGATATTTGCGATATGTTGAGAAAATGGTTTATCTGCTGTGCATTGCTCTCGGTCATGGTTGCCGATGGTAATGCACAATTGCGTAATCTGCCGGAGGGGGTGGAGGAATGGATGTCCAGTCCCACGATGCGACATGCTACCGTCTCTATCGAGGTGGTGGACTTGACTGAAAATCGGACACTTTATGCTTATGACGTGGAGCGTGCCGTGCAACCTGCTTCCCTCTTGAAACTGGTGACGACGGGTGCTGCCTTGCGTCTGTTGGGAGGCGATTACGTCATTCCAGATTCTGTCTGTTGTGTGGACAGTACATTGGCACCGATTCCCGAACTGGTGGGGTATAATCCCGACTGGATGATCGAGGATGTCGAGTCTTCCTATTGCTCTGCCCTGTTGCAGGTGCCCGATTCGGGTATGGTCTTGCGCGAATATGTCAAGAATACCAATGAGAAGAGCTTGAATATCCAGGCCGAAGCATTGGCCTATCTGTTGACTCCCGAACGGACGTTGGCAGCTGGCAAAGATACGATCAAGAACTATTGGGGGCAGTGTGGACTCGATACAGCCGCCCTGGTGATGTATGATGCCTGTGGTTTGGCACCAGCCGATCGACTGACCGCCCACTTCTTGACGGGTTTGTTGCGCGAGATGAAAGACGATGAGGATTTCTGTAATTCCTTGCCATTGGCCAGTGTGTCGGGAACCGTCATTTACTTCCTGCGAGGTACCCCTTTGGCAGGTCGTGCCTTGCTCAAGACAGGAACGACAAAATCGGTGGTTGGTTATGCCGGATATGTCCAAGGAACCGACAATCACACTTATAGTGTGGTGCTAATTGTTAATAATTCAACAGAACAATTAACTATTCAGCGGAAAAATATTGAAAAAATGTTTAATTTGCTGATTCCGTAAAAAAATTATTAGCAATTGTCGTTTTTTTTTATTAACTTTGCGCTCGTTATAAAAGCAGTGAAAAAACTGATCGCATGAAACTGTACGTAGTACCCACCCCTGTCGGTAATTTGGAGGATATGACATTCCGCGCTGTCCGAGTGTTGAAGGAGGTCGATTTGATATTGGCCGAGGACACTCGTACCAGTAGCGTCCTGATGCAACATTACGATATCCATACGCCCATGCAGAGCCATCATAAGTGGAACGAACACCAGACGTGTGAGTCTATGGCCGAGAAGATTGCTTCGGGCACTACCGTTGCTTTGGTGAGTGATGCCGGTACCCCTTGTATCAGTGATCCAGGTTTTATGCTGGTGCGAGAGTGCGTGCGGCGTGGGGTAGAGGTCGAGTGTCTGCCAGGTGCTACGGCTTTCGTGCCGGCCTTGGTACAGAGCGGTTTGCCCAACGAGAAGTTCTGCTTTGAGGGTTTCCTGCCACAGAAGAAGGGACGGGAGACACGGCTCAAGGAGTTGGCCGAGGAACCCCGTACCATGATTATCTACGAGTCGCCCTACCGCCTGGTCAAGACGTTGGAACAGTTAGCTCAGTTCTTCGGACCAGACCGACCTGCAGCTGTTGCCCGAGAGGTGTCGAAACGTTTTGCCGAAACCCAGCATGGCACACTTCAGGAGTTGGTCGCTCATTTCACAGAGGTTGAACCGAAAGGCGAGATTGTCCTATTGGTCGGCGGTAAACCCGAACCACCGAAAGCGGAGAAGAGAAATAAGTACAAGGACGTGGAAGAGAGTGATGAGTAAAGAGTAAAGTAGTTACCAGAGGTGAATGAGCCTACCTACTAACTGATAACGAATAACTTTTTTATTAGAATAACAATGCCAGTAAAATTGCCCAAAAATCTGCCTGCTATCGAGGCATTGAAAGCCGAGAATATCTTCGTCATGGACTCGGAAAGAGCTAATTCACAGGATATTCGACCTTTGCGTATCGGCATATTGAACTTAATGCCCCTCAAGGAGCGGACCGAGACAGACCTGATTCGTCTGTTGTCCAATACGCCTTTGCAGTTGGACATCACTTTTATTAAGGTGCCCAATCACGAGAGCAAGAACACTTCGTCGTTGCACATGGAGCAGTTCTACACCTCGTTCGAAGAGTTGAGTGACCAGAAGTTCGATGGCATGATCATCACGGGTGCCCCTTTGGAGCATCTGGCGTTTGAGGAGGTGGACTATTGGCATTGGATAGAGGAGATTTTTGACTGGGCGCGTACCCATGTCACCTCGACCATGTATATCTGTTGGGCTGCCCAGGCGGCATTGTATCACTTCTATGGGGTGCCCAAATATCCCTTGGACCAGAAGATGTTCGGTATCTTCAAGCACCATTGCTTGGACCCCAAGGCTCCTATCTTCCGAGGGTTTGACGATGTCTTCTATATGCCACAGAGCCGTCATAGCGAAGTGCGCGCCGAGGATATCGAGAAACATCCGGAACTCAAGATCATGGCCGAGAGTTGGGAGAGCGGTGTCTATATGGTGACAGCAAGAGAGGGTCGAGAGTTCTTCCTGACCGGACATTCGGAGTATGCGCCCGACACCCTCGACACCGAGTATCGCCGCGACCTGAGCAAGGGATTGGAGATACAACCTCCTGTCAACTACTACAAGG
>CACYQQ010000158.1 GCA_902776605.1 uncultured Bacteroidales bacterium
CGACGGCTCTGGCTTGGGCTTCATCGGCTTGAATAATGTCACCGTGCGCGACCGTGACGGACAGGAGGCTATTCTCACCATGGATTTGGAGCATCATCACCTCCACGACTTGGAATATGGTTTGGACATCGACATCCCCGAAACGTCCCACGGCTTCCTGGTGTTCGATCATCCTGTCCAACAACCAGGCGACCTCTATTGGGGCAAATTGTGGGCCACTGGACGATGCCAAATGAACGGCACATACAACCGTCATCGCATCAGCATGCAGGCCTCCACCTCGGGACATTCCTTCTTCAACCTCTCTCCTGGCGAAGAGAATTATGCCGACAATGCCTATAACTTCTTGGTCTTCCGCGACAAGAAGAAACTCGAGGAAGAGGAATCGAGCCAAGCCTACAACAGTCAATCTCTTTTCAACAAGAACACGGAGTCTCCCACCTTCGTGGAGGCCGACCTGCTGATTCATGCCAACGAGCGGTGCCAAGTATATATCCAGATGGACCCTTTGGCCGAAGACCGCTTGGTATGTAAGGGCTCTGGCGACCTTGCCCTGCATTACGACCCCTATCACGACATCAACCTGGTGGGCAACTACGACATCACGTCGGGTTCCTATACCGTTACCATGCGTGGTGACCTGATGACCAAAGCTTTCCAGTTGCAATCGGGCAGCCGCGTCATCTTCCCGGGCTCTCCACGCGATGCGGAGTTGGATCTCAATGCCGTGTACAACATCCCATCGGCCAACCTGAGAGATCTGGACGAGAGTTTCGCAACGGTAGCAAGCCTTAGTCGCACCACTCTCCCAGTGGATTGTAAACTGAACGTCACCGGACAGATTGCCGCTCCACAGATTGCCTTCGACCTGGAGGTCAAGAACACGTCGGACGAGGTGCAAGCCTTGGTGCACAACATCATTGGTACGCAGGAGATGCTCAATCGTGAGGTGTTCTACCTTCTGCTCTTCTCGAAGTTCTATACCCCCGAATATGCCGCCACTTCCCAGCGACAGACAGGTTCGGAACTGACCTCCTTTGCCAGTTCCTCGCTCACCTCGCAACTCAATAACCTGTTGGGACACATGAGCGACAACTTCACGTTAGGCACCAATTTCCGAAGCGACAAGGGCGACTTCTCCGACATGGAGATGGATGTATCCGTCTCAACTCGTTTGCTCAACGACCGCCTCCTCATGACGGGCAACCTTGGATATCGCGACACCGAGAACTCGATGATGATGAACAATCAGAACCGTCCCCTCATCGGCGACTTTGACGTTGAATTCTTGATGAATACGCGCGGCACCGTCCGTGCCAAAGCCTACAGTCATTACAACGATCGCGATTATTCCATCAACAATGCTCTCACCACGCAGGGTATCGGAATCATCTTGCGCAAAGATTTCAGGAACTTCCGAGACCTGCTAAAAAATGCAAGCAAGAGATAGCAAAACAATCTTTTTTAGCGAATTTCAAACAAAAGTTTCGCCCAATATAGCCCATATACAATATATTATTTGTATATTTGCACCGCTTTTTAGGTAAAGCAATCCCCCCCATTATTTTATTTTATTGATTTTTTATAGTGTAAATACGTAAATATGTACACTTTCGAACAGTTAGGCCGTCTTAACGACGTCGAGCTTTTGCAGTTTGCTCAAATGCTAAATTTAGATGCTCGCAGATTTGATTCAAGAGAACAGATTATTGAGCAGATGTTAGGAGAACTACAAGAATGTATAGCTTTAACGACTGAGAAAAGACGTGGAAGAAAATCTGTTGCCCAACTCAATGCTGAAAATGTCCTGAAATCTTTGGACGCGGTTTTGAGCACCAAAAGCGAGGCTTCTTCCGACTCCAATAATCAACCTCTCTCTCCCAACGACTCGTTTGCCGAAGAACAGAATGCGTCAGATGCTCCATTTGATGCAGAACCCAACATGGACGAACAGTACATGGATGGCCCTTACGAAGAGCCCGAAGGCAATTATGAAGAGAACGAATATGCCGACCCTCAATATGCTGACGATGGTCAGTATGAGGATCAAAATGGCTATGTCGAGAATGAATACGAAGAGGCTCCTTACGAGGACAATTACAACGAGCAGCCTTATGTGAACGAGAACAAAAACTTCTTCGACGACTTCATCAACTACAACCGTCGTGCTCACGACGAACGCAAGCAGCAACAGCAGAAGAAGAACAAAAAGAAGAACAAGCAGCAACAGCCACAAGCTGCCGCTCCATCCGTTGCTCCTGCCCAAAATGCAGCTCCACAACCTGCCAACGAAGAGGCTGACGTCGAGGCCAATATGCCACCAGCCATGAAGCGTGAGGAGTTCGCCGGCGTTCTCTTGGGCGAAGGCGTCTTGGAAATCATGCCCGATGGTTTCGGTTTCCTCCGTTCTTCCGATTACAACTATTTTGCTTCGCCCGATGACATCTTTGTCACCCAGCAGCAAATCAAGTTGTACAACCTCAAGCAAGGCGATGTGGTCAGCGGCTTCATCCGTCCGCCACAGGTAGGTGAGCACAACTATCCATTGGTCGATGTGCAATCCATCAATGGCCGTAGCACCAGTTTTGCTCGTGACCGTGTGCCCTTCGAGCACCTCACTCCTCTCTTCCCGAACGAGAAGTTCAAGCTCTGCAAAGGTCACGACGACAGCGAATCATGCCGTGTGATTGATATGTTCGCTCCTATCGGCAAAGGTCAGCGTGCCCTCATCGTTGCGCCTCCCAAGGCAGGTAAGACCGTATTGCTCAAGGAGGTGGCCAATGCCATTGCCTACAATCACCCCGAGGTCTATATGATCATCCTGCTCATCGACGAGCGTCCAGAGGAGGTGACCGACATGCGCCGCAGCGTCAATGCCGAGGTCATTGCTTCGACCTTCGACGAACCAGCCGAGCGTCACGTCAAGGTGGCCGACATGGTGATCGAGAAGGCCAAGCGCCTCACCGAGTGCGGTCATGACGTAGTCATCCTGCTCGACTCTATCACCCGTTTGGCTCGTGCCTACAATACCGTTTCTCCTTCATCCGGCAAGGTCCTTTCCGGTGGTGTCGAGGCTAACGCCCTCCAGAAGCCTAAGCGCTTCTTTGGTGCTGCCCGTAACATCGAGAACGGCGGTTCGCTCACCATCATCGCTACGGCCCTCATCGAGACCGGTAGCAAGATGGATGAAGTCATCTTCGAGGAATTCAAGGGTACCGGCAACATGGAACTCGTGCTCGACCGCAAGATTGCCAACAAGCGCATCTGGCCAGCCGTCGATCTCCTCGCCTCTTCTACCCGTCGCGACGACCTCCTTCTGGAGGATGCCGTACTTCGCCGCATGTGGATCTTGAGACGTCACCTGGCCGAACACATGCCGGTAGAGGCAATGGAAGAGTTGCAGAAGCTCTTGACCAACACCAAGAACAACGAAGAATTGTTAATGTCGTCCATGTCGAAATTCTAAGAATGATTTCAATAGAAAACCTGTCGGTGGAGTTTGGTGCGAAACCTCTCTTCACCGACGTTAATTATGTAATCAACCGTCACGACCGCATCGCCCTGGTCGGCAAGAATGGAGCGGGTAAAAGTACCATGCTCAAGATCATTGCCGGCATCCAGCAACCCACCAGCGGCCGCGTTGGCAAACCCAAGGATATCTCTTTCGGCTATCTGCCACAGGTCATGGTCTTGACCGATACCCTCTCCGTCCGTCAGGAAACCGAGAAGGCCTTTGCCGACACCATCCGGTTGGAGAAGCGTCTGGCCGAGCTCAACCAGACATTGGCCGAACGTGAGGATTACGAGAGCGAGGCGTATCAGGAACTCATCTGCGAGATGACCGACGTCAGCGAGTTGCTCTCCCTGCTCAATAGCCAGAACCGCGATGCCGAGATTGAACGCACGTTGCAGGGCTTAGGCTTCGAGCGCACCGACTTTGACCGTCCTACCTCCGAATTTTCGGGCGGATGGCGCATGCGTATCGAGTTGGCCAAGATCTTGTTGCAGCATCCCGACGTCCTCTTGCTCGACGAGCCGACCAACCATCTGGACATCGAATCCATCCAATGGTTGGAGAAGTTCCTGGCCAGCAGCAAGACCACCCTGTTGCTCATCAGTCACGACCGCGCCTTCCTCGATAATGTCACCACGCGTACCATCGAGATCAACTGTGGTACCATCTACGACTACAACGTCAATTACTCGAAGTACGTCGTCCTCCACGCTGAACGCATTGAGCAGCAACGCCGTGCCTACGAGAACCAGCAGAAGACCATTCAGGACACCAAGGACTTCATCGAGCGCTTCCGCTACAAGGCCACCAAATCCAATCAGGTGCAGAGCCGCATCAAGCAATTGGAGAAGATTGTCCCCATCGAGATTGACGAAATCGACAACTCGCGCCTCAACCTGAAGTTCCAACCGGCACCACGTTCGGGCGACTATCCTATCATCTGCAACGAAGTGAGCAAGAGTTACGACCGCGTGATTTTCAGCGACGTGAACCTCACTATCAAACGCGGCGAAAAGGTTGCTTTCGTGGGTCGAAACGGTGAAGGCAAGTCCACGCTGGTGAAGTGTATCATGGGGCAAATCCCCTTCGAAGGCGAGCTGAAGGTGGGCTATGGCGTCAAAATCGGCTACTTCGCGCAGAATCAGGCGCAACTGCTGGATGAAAATCTCTCTGTCTTCGACACCATCGACCGCGTGGCTGTGGGCGATATCCGCACCCGTATCAAAGACATTCTGGGTGCCTTTATGTTCGGTGGAGAGGCTTCCGAGAAGTTGGTCAAAGTGCTCTCGGGTGGCGAACGCTCCCGTCTGGCCATGATCCGTCTGCTCCTGGAACCCGTCAACCTCCTCATCCTCGACGAGCCTACCAACCACCTCGACCTAGCATCTAAGGACGTGCTGAAACAGGCCATCAAAGCCTTCGACGGAACGGTCATCATCGTCTCGCACGACCGCGATTTCCTGGACGGATTGGTCGAAAAAGTCTATGAATTCGGTGGCGGAAAGGTGCGCGAACACCTCGGTGGCATCTATCAATACCTCTCGGAGCACGAAAAAGAGCTCCAAATGAGCGCCGAAAAGGCACCTGCCCTCACCAAAGGCACTACTCCTTCGTCGAATGCAAAAAGCAGTCCTGAAAAGGAGGAAAATGTGGCTTCCAACGGCTCCAAACTGTCATTTGAGGACCAGAAATTGCTCAAACAGAAGCGTAGCAAATTGGAAAAACAGGTGAAGCAAGCCGAGGCTGAAATTGCCCGAATTGAGGGCGAAATTGCCGTTTTGGAGGAGAAAATGACTACTCCAGAGGGGTGTCAGGACCAAAAACTCTACATCGAGCACGGCAACCTGAAGAAGCAATTGGATGAGATGACCAATCAATGGATGGAGTTATCCGAAGAACTTGAATGTCAATGATTTGATTATAATTTTACGACAGGAAATGCAGGCAGAAATGTCTGCATTTTTTCGTTAAATCATTAGACAGGTCGTCAGGTCATCAGGTCGTCAGGTCATTAACGTTTTCACTTTCGGGCGGATTGAACCCATATATATAAAATAATATTTAAATATTATTTTATATATATGAACCAGACACGCGTTTTTTCATTTTCTTAATGACCTTTTGACCTGATGACCTTTTGACCGCTTATTTATATTCGCCTTTGTCTTTTCCTGAATAAGGTTGACTCGATTTTAACTATTTAACACTTGATTTAACATTTCCATTTTTTCA
>CACYQQ010000159.1 GCA_902776605.1 uncultured Bacteroidales bacterium
GGATTGGACGCTCCAAACTGTGAGCGGTACATCATGATGGAGATAGGGATGATGGTCAGGCCCGAGGTGTTGAGCACCAGGAACATGATCATGGCATCACTGGCGGTGTCTTTCTTGCCGTTCAGTTCCTGCAACTCCTTCATGGCCTTGAGGCCCATCGGAGTAGCAGCATTGTCCAATCCCAACATGTTGGCCGATACATTCATCAGGATACTGCCTTGAGCAGGATGACCCGCAGGAATGCTCGGGAAGATGCGTGAGAAGATAGGATTGATGAGACGGGAGAACTTGGCAATGACACCGCCCTGTTCGCCAATCTTCATCAGTCCGAGCCAGAAGGTCAAGACGCCAGTCAGTCCCAGACAGATCTCGAAGGCACGTTGTGCAGCCTCGAAGGTGGTGTTCATCAACCGACTCCACACCTCCACATCGCCTGTGAAGGTGCCGACAATGGCCATGATGAAAGCCACCACGAAGAATAAGAGCCAGATATAATTGAGCATTTAACGAAGTTTTTATATATATTACTTTATTCTTAGAAGAGTAAGAGAAATTAATGTCTTGCTTTTTTGATAAAATAGGTTGAATAACAGCGGAATACAGATGCCTGCAATGGTATATGGTATCCACCAATAGGGTTGTGTATCCAAAAAAGGAAACGCGCTGAGTTTGCTTATTGGCAAATCATAAATGATAATCTGAAGTAAGGTTATCACCTTGAAACACAAAAAATGTAAGACTATGATGCAAATCGTATTTCTTCCTAAATAAGTGAATATTCTTTGAAGGTAGGTTGTTTGGGTTAATAAGAATGATAAAGAATACATCAAATACCACCCAACTAAGGATGCTACGAAGAAAAACCAAGGAGAGGTATAGATTCGTTGTGATAATTCTATAGACCCTAAGCCGTTTAGAATGTAGAGAACCAAAGTACTTATAGTCAAAATCAAGATGTTTGCTCGATTGCTTGTGACCTTGAGTAGTTGATGGCGTCTAATAATGGAGCCAAAGAAAAATAGGATGTAGGTGCACAGAATTAAGTCTATGCCATGCAATCTATTGGGCGCTAGATAACCTATTGCGAAAAGAATCAGTGCTAATAAGAGATGAAACAGCTCTTTGAAATTTAGATGAATGCGATTGAATACGTATTCAACAAGTGCAAATCCGAAGGTGGTGAAAAATAAGGCTCTCAAGAACCACAAAGCACCAGCCAATGGCCCACCCTCGCTCTTGAAGCAAAAGACCTTGACTATCGATAGTAAAGTGTCAGCAGGCGTTTTGGGACTTGTATCCGTAATGTGAAGTTGGGAGAAGGGATTCCATACAATGATGTAGAGTATGGAAAAAACAAAGTAAGGAACTAAGAGTCCGATAACTCTTTTCTTCACTACCTGTTTCACTCCTTGCCAACTTTCTGTGTACGACATCTTGAATACATAACCAGATGCGATAAAAAAGATGGGCATGTGAAACAGGTAGATGAAGTGAGTGAATAGAAAACCGCAATGTCCTGTTACCATTAGACAGATACCTAATCCTTTCAAGATATCAATGGTTTTATCCCTATGAGTAGAAGACAAAGTGGTCATGTTTCTGGTCTTTGCTTGATCCCTTACATTCCTGCCGACTTCTTCAACCCGGCGATGACGGCGTGGTCGAAGCCCTCTTTGGTCATCTCGTTGAGACCCTTGATGGTAATGCCGCCAGGGGTGCAGACCTTGTAAATCTCGGTGTCGGGATTGGTGCCGTTCTTCTCCAGGAGACCGACGGCGCCTAGGATGGTCTGGTCAATCATCGACTTGGCGACATGAGGATAGAAGCCTAGTTCGATGGCGCCTTGCATGGCGGCTTTGATATATTCGAAAGCATAGGCAATGCCGCAAGAGGTGACTGCGGTGCCGGCTGCCATCAGACGTTCCTCGATGACAATGGCTTGACCCAGTTCGTCGAACATCGCTTTGGACAAAGTTTTGTTGGCCTCCTCCACATTCGCATTGAACGACATGAGGGTAGGACTCTGCTTGATGGCGATGGCGGTGTTGGGGATGACACGCACAATCTGGAACTTCTCGCCAGCCAGCATCTTGTCCAACATCTCGAAGGTGATACCTGCTGCAATGCAGATAATCAATGGGTTAGACTTGTGCAAGGCAGGGTAGATTTCTTCCATGACGGGCTGCACCAACCAAGGTTTGACAGCAACGATGACAATGTTGGCATCGGTGGCAGTGGACAGGTTATCCATTGAAGTGTGAATGGCGGGAACGTCGGCCGCTATGCCGTCCAGAATCTGTTGAGAATGGTCCGAGACGTAAATCTCAGCTGCTTTGACGACACTGCCGGTGGCGAGTCCGCGTGCCACGGCACCACCCATGTTTCCTGCTCCGATAATTGCCAGTTTCATAATTGTATAGTTGTTAAACGTTTATTGTTTGTGCAAGAAGTATAAGGAGAGAAAGAGGTATAAGACCATCGTTGTTGAAAGGCACAAGTGTTCCAATACACTTTACACTCTCTTATTTGTCCCTCCCGAAAATGCGAATGTTGATATATCGCTTGGGATGGGCCTTGATGTCATTGACCAGACTATCTACGTCGGCGATGGTGCTCTCCAGCTGTGTGTGCAGTTCATCGCTGTTGATGAGTTTCCCTGCCGTACCTTGCGTGCTGTTGAGGGCGGCCACCAATTGCGAGACAGAGTCGAGCGTGGCAGATGCTTGGTTGACAATGCGTTGCAGTTCCGCCTCGCGTAGTTCGATGCTCAATGTGTCGAGGTTGGCCGAGGCGTCGCCTACGTTGTTGAGGATGGTGGGCAGTTCGCTGTTCAATTCCGTCAGCGTGCGGTCCAGTTTGTGCGTCAACGTATTGATTGCGAGCAGACTCTCTTGCAACTTGGAGTCGTTCACCACGCGGTTCAATCCCGTCAGGAGAGTATCGACTTTGGGCAATAATGCCATCACTGCGGGCATAGCATCGGCCACACCGTCGATGAGTCCATTGGCCATGCCACCGCCCAACAAGGTGTCACCGGCCACCATCATCTCTTTGCTGTCGCCCAATGTCAGGTAGATGTTGCTGTTGCCCAACAAGTCGGGCTGGATGATGGCCGAAGTGCCTTTGGGCAGTTTCAACGAGGGGTCAAGATAGAGTCCCAGCAAGACCGTGTTGGTGGCATAATTGTAGTTCATCGACCCTACGAAGCCGACTTTGTAGCCATTGATCTTGACATGGCTAGACTCCGCAACCCGTTCTACGTTGGGGCTGAGCATATAATAGACGGTACTGGTGTGCAACTGCCCCTTGAGGAACTTGATGCCGAACACCATGGCGACAATGGCCACGACCGTCCAAATGCCTATTTTCAGTTCATCTGCTTTCTTCATAGTTTACGTCATTAGGGGATGCGTTGTCCTTTCTCGTCAAAGTGTACGATGAAGGCGTCCGGAAACAGTTTTCGGATCTCCCGAATCTTTGTTTGCAGTTCTGCGCGGGTCTTGGCTTCGCCCGATGTGTAGCGATAGTAACCGTTTGCCTGATAGCAGAATACGGGCCACAGACCTTTCAGTACAGAGTCTCCTCGTTTCAAGCGGCTGGTCGAACTCAAGAACTGTATGCGAAAGCATGCTTTGGCCGGTTGCATCGGTACGGCAGTACCCACGGGCATTTTGCTGTAGTCGATAGTTGCGGGCTCTTGCTGCTTGACGGTCTCTTTAACCGGCTCTTTGGCTACGGGTTGCGGCTCAGGCTTCTGCACCAAAGTGTCGGGCTTCGGGGTCTGAGCTTCGGCTGGTTGCGATGGCAGAGGCAGAACCTCTGCCTGCTGAGAACCTTGCGGCTCAGAAGGTTGGGCAATAGCTTGCTGCGGCGAGGCCGTTTGTTGCTCGACAGCTACTTGTTGCTGACCGTCGGCAGCTTGTTGTTCGACAGGAGTCTGTTGTTGAGGTGCTGCTGCTTTTTGCTCTTGCGGAGCCGTTTGTTCTTGTTGCTTTTGCTCAATAGCTTGCTGCACCGTCGAGGTCGAAGTGGCAGCAGGGGTGGCCGACTTGGCCGCCGTTTCTTGTGCCAGGAGAGGAAGGATGTTTACCTCTTCTTCGCCCTCCTTGAGTTGGCGGCGCTTCCAGTTGCTGTGATATTGCTCAAAACCTTGGAAGATGGCTTTGGCGTAGATGTCCTTGGCATCGTCGGTGTTCATGAACTTCTCTTCGTGCACATTACTCATGTAGCCCAACTCAATCAGGATGGCGGGCATCGGGCTGTAGCACAATACAAAGAGGTTCTTCTGCTTCACGCCACGGTCAATCACGAAGTTGCGGTAGTCCGACTTTCGCAGCGCCGACAGAATGTTGTCCTGCACATAGTGTGCTACCTCCATGCTGTATTTGTTATGTTTCTCGCGTTGTGCCTGACAGAGAATCTTGGTTTCGATATCAACAGCGGTTTCGAAGTCAATCTGATTACCGTTGATGTCCAAGTTCTCGCGCTCAATCATAGTGCGTTCGCGGATGCGTTGTTGTTCGGCTTCACTCTTGCCCTTCAGTCCAGTGACGCCGAAGACATACGTCTCGATGCCACGGGCACGCGTGTCTTTCGCTCCGTTCACGTGAATGCTGATGAAAAGGTTACCTTTTGCCTCGCGGGCCATACGTGTGCGGTCTGGCAGGGTGGGGTAGATATCTGTCTCGCGTGTATAGACCACCTTGACATTCGGGTATTTCTGTTTGATCAACTTGCCCAATCGGAGACTCACCTCCAGGGCGATGGTTTTCTCGTCCTGTTTGCACTTGCGATGCAGGGTACCGGGATCACCGCCACCATGACCAGGGTCGATGACAACGATAAATTGTTGTGCCGCTGTGCCCTGTGCGGGACATAGCAACCAGAAAAAAGAAAATATTATAAAAAATAAGATGTTGCGCCGCATGAATAATGCCATTTATGCTGCAAAAATAATAAAAAAGTTGTTCACATCCAAATTTCTATGTAAATTTGCGCGCAAAATCAGTAAATTTCTATCCCTCTAAATCAAATCTATGTCTTCCATTCGCAAATTCGGACTTTTAGGTCATCCATTGGGTCATAGTTTCTCCAAAAAGTTCCACAACGATCGTTTCGCTCAGTTGGGCATAGACGCTGTCTATGAGAACTTTGACCTCGACGACATCTCTCTCTTGCCCGCGCTCTTGCAGAGTCAGCCCGGCCTCATTGGTCTCAATGTGACCATCCCTTACAAACAGGCGGTCATGACCTATCTGGATGAACTCGACCCTTTGGCGCAACGCATCGGAGCAGTCAATGTGGTGCGGGTGGAACATCTTTCGTCCAATAATTTGTCCACGCGGGTACCCGGGGTTCGTCTCAAGGGTTTCAATTCCGATATCGTCGGTTTCCGCGATAGCCTCCAACCGATGCTTCGGGGAGACGAGAAGAAGGCCCTTGTCTTGGGAACGGGTGGTGCTTCCAAAGCCATATTCGTTGCCCTTCAGGATCTCGGGATAACTCCCATATATGTCTCTCGCACAGCGGCTTCCGGTCGTCTCACTTATGCCGACCTCACTCCCGAGGTGATGGCCGACCACCTGGTTATCGTCAACTGCACGCCGTTGGGTATGTTCCCGAAGGTCGATGC
>CACYQQ010000160.1:0-5582 GCA_902776605.1 uncultured Bacteroidales bacterium
TCTCAAAGTTGCACGAGTCGATGCTGGAGTTCAGCAAGAGCGCGTTGCAGGATGCCGACATCCTGCTCTACCTCACCGATACGGTCGAGACGCCCGACAAGAACGAGCAGTTCCTCCAGACCGTCATCCGTATGAGCGAGGACAAGGGTCCGGCCGCACCGAAAGTTATCGTGGTGCTCAACAAGATGGACCTCGTCGATCAGGCTACTCTGGAGCAGAAGGTCGAGGAGTGGCATCGGCGTCTGCCCGAAGCCGAGATTATCCCGATCAGTGCGCTCCACGCCTTCGGAACGGACATTCTGTTGAACAAGATCAAAGAACTCTTGCCCGAGTGTCCACCTTACTTCGACAAAGACCAACTCACCGACAAGCCCGCCCGTTTCTTTGTCACCGAGATTATCCGCGAGAAGATTCTCGAACTCTACGACAAGGAGATACCTTACGCGTGCGAGGTGCGTGTCGAGCAGTTCAAGGAGAGCGACAAACTGATTGACATCAGCGCTGTTATCTTCTGCGAGCGTGATAGTCAGAAGGGCATCCTCATTGGCAAGCAGGGTGCCATGCTCAAGAAGTTGGGCATGAAGGCACGCAAGGACATCGAGGCTTTCTTTGGCAAGCAGGTGATGCTCAAGACCTTCGTCAAGGTCGAGAAAGATTGGCGCAATAACCTGCGCGACCTCAATGCCTTTGGTTATAAGCCCGAATAAAGCATCGGTCGATGGCCAACAAGAATAATCGCCGCCGTTGGAGAGTACATTCTCCAGCGGCGGCGATGTTGTTTAGTTTGTTCGGACAATTATGGGTTGGCCAACGTGTATCGGAAGGCTCTGCCGAGGTGGTCGATGAGGTCGGAGGGGAGCAACGACTCCATGCTTTGGTGGTCGGCCAGGGCCAAGTCACCGGCCAAGGCGTGAATCCATACACCCAGGCGGGCGGCATCTTCGGGGGAATAGTGTTGAGCCAAGAGAGCCAACAGGATGCCCGTCAGGACATCACCACTGCCGCCGACGGCCATGCCGGCATTGCCATGCTCGGTGTTGCACCAGATGGTGCCGTCGGGCAGATAGATATGCGTCTGGTGGCTTTTTACGACAAGCACGAGACGGTACCTTTGAGCCACAGCCAGAGGGTCGTTGCCTAGACGTTTCATCTCGCCGACGTGGGGAGTGAGGATGGAGTGCGGTGGCACCAGGTCCAACCAATCGGGGTGCAGTGCGAGGATATTGAGGGCATCGGCGTCGAGCACCATCGGCCCATGATATTGTTCCAAGAGGTGGAGCAGCGCCGTCTGCGTGTTGGGATGTTGACCCAAGCCGGGACCGATGCCGAGCACTTCGGTGTCGGACGGCACGACGATGAGGCTGTGGTGGTCGGGACAGACGTCGCAGTCGCATTTGGCTTCGGGGATGCCCAGTTGCAGAACCTCGTAACCGCAAGCCGGCACCCGCACGGTGAGCAGACCTACGCCACTGCGCATACAGGCGCGGGAGGACAAAAGGGCGGCTCCCATCATGCCACGGCTGCCTGCCACCAACAGGGCGCGTCCGTAGTCGCCCTTGTGACTGTCGGGGCGGCGCGGTCGGAGCAGGTCGTGCATCCCTTCTTTCGTCAGTACATTCATCGCTTTGGCATTGAAAAACCTACTTGCAAGAGGGTCGCCTGTCGGTTGAATCCCTCTGTACAAGTAGGTAGTTTTATTCAATCTATATTATATTCTCACTTTGCTGGTTTATAGTATGGAGTGTTGTAAATCAACTTCACGCCTTCGGGAACGGCCTTGAGGTTGAGGGTGGTACCGTCAGCGTCAACGGAATAGACCACGCAATCACTCTTCTTGTCAATCTGGTGGTAGATGACGTTGAGGAGCTCGGAGCAGGTCTTGAAGGCCTCCTTGTCGGACATTGGCACATCGACGATGAGCTGACCAACTTTACCCTTGGTGTTGACGTCCTCAATGTTGAGCGAGAGGTATATCTCGGTACCGAAGCAAACACCCTTCAGGCAGTTGCGTTCAGGATCCTGTACATATTTCTTGGAAGAAATGGCTCGCGTTACCTTAATTACATCATCATTCAGGTTAATTCCATCAAATTCGAAAGCATAGGCTTGAATGCTAAGCAACATGGCTGCAATCAAAAGAACAAAATTTTTCATAGGTATACAAATGTTTGTTTTAGTTAACTGTGCCCTACTTCTGTTTTTAGGGTGCTCAAAGATAAATAGTTTTTTTTATTGAATGGAATAAAAAGTGACAAAATGTTAGTATTATACCCCTATTTTTGGGTCTAAAGAGCAAGTGTAGATAGCAAAATAACACATTCAATTGTCAATTTGAGTCCGAAATTTGGTCATTCCTGCAAAAATGCGTATCTTTGCACCCGTAATACCGTGGTCGGATACCTTACCCATAGTCTTTGGGGCTGACTCAACAATCGTGATGGTTGCCTCTTGGTCGGATACCCCTGGGACAGAAAATAGGCTGACTGCGTGTATCATTTTCAATCATTTATTTCATTCAAATTCAAGTAATGGGAAATTTAGTAGCTATTGTGGGTCGTCCCAATGTGGGCAAATCGACCCTCTTCAACCGACTGACGGAGAGCCGCACGGCCATTGTCAGCGAAGTGGCGGGAACCACCCGTGACCGCCAGTATGGTCACGTCATCTGGGGTGGCCGTGAGTGTTCACTCGTCGATACAGGTGGCTGGGTCGTCAATTCCGAAGACATCTTTGAAGACGAAATCAACAAACAGGTAGAAATCGCTATCGAGGAGGCCGACGTCATCCTCTTCTTGGTCGATATCATGAACGGCGTCACCGACCTCGATGATCAGGTGGCTCGTATCCTGCGCAAGAGTGGCAAGGAGGTTATCGTGGTGGCCAACAAGGCCGACAACTATGACCAACACGCCTATGCGGCTGAATTCTACAGCCTTGGCTTGGGCGATCCGTTCATCATCTCTTCGGCCAACGGCTCGGGTACGGGCGACCTGTTGGACGAGATCTGTTCCCGCTTCAAGAACGACAAGAACGACGACCTTGAAGACCTGCCCAAGTTTGCTATTGTGGGCCGTCCTAATGCCGGTAAATCGTCTCTGCTCAATGCCTTCATCGGCGAGGAGCGTCACATCGTCACCGACATTGCCGGCACCACGCGCGACAGCATCTACACCAAGTACGACAAGTTCGGCTTTGCCTTCTATCTGGTCGATACGGCCGGTATCCGTAAGAAGAACAAGGTCAACGAGGATATCGAATACTATTCGGTGCTCCGTTCCATCCGCAGCATCGAGAACTCCGACGTCTGCATTCTCATGATTGATGCCACCCGTGGCATCGAGGCGCAGGATATGAATATCTTCCAGCTCATCGAGAAGAACCGCAAGGGTCTCGTTGTCTGTGTCAACAAGTGGGACATCATGGCCGACAAGAGCAAGGAGTCCATCAAGTGTATGGAGGATGCCATCCGCGAGCGTTTTGCTCCGTTCCGCGACTTCCCCATCATCTTTGCATCGGCTGTCACCAAGCAGCGCATCTATAAGGTCATCGAGACTGCCTGCCAGGTCTATGAGAACCGCAAGCGCGTCGTCAAGACCAGCGAACTCAACGAGTACATGCTCGACTGCATTTCGGCCTATCCACCGCCCAACAATAAGGGTAAGTTCGTCAAGATCAAGTACGTCACCCAGCTCAAGGCCACCACGACCGTCTCGGACGATAAGTCGCACGAGGAGATCATCAATGTGCCACAGGTGCCGTCGTTCGCCTTCTTCTGCAACTTGCCTCAGTGGGTCAAGGAACCTTACCGTCGCTATCTGGAGAACAAGATTCGCGAAAAGTGGAACTTCTCCGGCACTCCTATCAATATCTTCATGCGCGAGAAGTAAATTAACATCAATATAAAACCACAAAACGACATGGAAAACCACAAGCAAGTGCCCTTGGTACGATATCCAGATGGCACGCCGAGTGTACTCAGGCCTCGTACTGACTACAGCAAACTGCACTTCTATCAAAAGAGTGACGTGCTTGTGCAACTGACCAAATCGTTTTGTGAGAGGTTTTTACCAAAATGGGGGGACCGCACTGTCGATCAGATGGTGCAGTCCTCCCGTTCTATTAAACAGAACTGTTAAAATTATAATTGGGCACTAGTGTACATAAAGTATATATTATGGAAACAGAATAAAACTCTAACGAACATGAACACGAAAGCAATTATTGCAATGATGCTCGCCCTCGTCGCAGTGGGGGGAGTGGCTCAAACAACTCAAAAGGTTATTGACAACCGATTCTCTTCCAAAGAGTTGCCAGCATCAATAAATCAAGAACCTAATTCTATTATAGGACGCCCATATAAAGCATTTGACGTGACGGCTTATTGCGAATATAATAAATTCCACCCATCGCAATATCTTACTGATAATAATTGGGATATTCTTTGTGCATTTGTACAGCCAGGGACTGTTGCAAAATTAGACTCACTTGGTATCGCTTATAACAAGAGTCAGTTAAGGCTGCTTGAAGTCGGAGGTTTGCTTTCTTTTGATAACAGTATGTATTCAACCTCTATGCCAATCTTCGGCAAGAATGAAACAGATGCTATCCGTAAGCAATCTAAAGAGTTTGCCGATAGCATATTTCCTGCAATTGAACCAGAAATAGTGAAACTCATTTCCTGTTTTGAGAAATTAGGCTATTCTCACTGTACATATAGCCTTGTATTCTCATATCTTCTGGATGGTTATATTTGGGGCAATGGGCGATTGGCCTCACTAAGAGATTGCGAAGAACATGGTATGTGGAGTGGGGCATACTGGGCAATGTACTACAGCCGCAAGCATGAAAATGTCGGAACGAATTGCTATGTCCCATTGAGTATGAATTGGACTGACAGCCTCAAATATTGGCCCAGTTCGAAAAAACTGATGTCGTTTGCAAATGAGGTAATAAAAACGAAGGGAAATCGTATTGCGAACCAAGATGTGATAGATACTGTTGCTGGTTGGGGACTTGTGGACGAAAAGGGCAATATTTTAATCCCAGTATTGCACCGTAACAACAACGACGACGTCGATATTCTTTGTAAGAGCATTGCCGACAAGTTAAGCATTGCCGTAAAGAATTACTGTAAAACTTGGTATTCTGCCTACAATCTTTCTTCGGAGAGGTTAGGACACATTATATTCTACCATGAAGTAATGCCGGATTTGCTTGAAATACTTGAAACTAAAGGTCTTGTTTCAATGCCACCCATCCTCAAAGGCGAGAAAGTCGGGAAACAACATTTTGGCGACATTTGCTTTATCGTTATAGACGATGCAGATACCGAAAAGTAGCACGATACGTGACTAATAGATAGATTGTAAATTCTATCATCACGAAAAACAATGGGTAAATTTGCTTTATTATTATTTTCAATCCTGACCGCCGCAAGCGCGTCGTCAAGACCAGCGAACTCAACGAGTATATGCTCGACTGCATCTCGGCCTATCCTCCGCCCAACAACAAGGGCAAGTTCGTCAAGACTCTGCCTCACCAATTCTTTTGGTGGGGCTATTTTTTGCCCTTTCGGGACTATT
>CACYQQ010000160.1:5631-9946 GCA_902776605.1 uncultured Bacteroidales bacterium
TGACGAAATGTCGCTAACTTTGCGCCATAAAACACATATTAATTCTAAAGGAAATGAAACACACCTTACTTTCGGCACTCATGGGCGGAATGTTGACACTCCCCCTCTGTGCGCAGAACCCCATTGCTCAGACATGTTTTTCGACCGACCCTGCTCCTATGGTGAGCGGCGACCGTCTCTATGTCTTCACCGGCCATGACGAGGAGAAGGCCGACTTCTTCTGGATGAACGAGTGGCGCCTCTTCTCGACCACCGACATGGTCAACTGGACCGACCACGGTTGCCCCTTGGCGCAGTGCGACTTCAAGTGGGCCGACGACCGCGCCTGGGCTCCTCAATGCATCGAGCGCAACGGCAAGTTCTATCTCTACGTTCCTGTTCACTCCAACATCTCGCACGGCATGGCCATCGGCGTGGCTGTAGCCGACAAGGTGGAAGGTCCTTATCGCGACCCGTTGGGCAAACCGCTTTACGAGGATGGCAAGTGGGACCACATCGACCCCACGGTCATGATTGACGACGACGGACAGGCCTACCTCTATTGGGGCAACCCGAAGCTCTATAGCGTCAAGCTCAAGGAGAACATGATTGAACTCGACGGCGAAGTGAAGTGCGACACCGAGGTTCAGCGTTATACCGAGGGTCCTTGGATCATGAAGCGCAAGAAGATGGTCCAGAAGCGCAAGCAGTGGGTCGAGGGTAAGCAGAATCAATATTACATGATGTACGCCGCCGGTGGTATTCCCGAGAGCATCGCCTATAGTGTGAGCGACCATCCGCAGGGTCCTTGGACCTACGTCGGCGACGTCATGCCTCAGACCAACGAGACGCAGTCGTTCACCAACCACAGCGGCATTGTCGATTTCAAGGGTCACAGCTATTTCTTCTACCACACCGGTTGGTTTCCAGGCGGTGGCGGTTTCGGTCGTAGCGCCTGTGTCGAGGAGTTCCAGTGGAACGCCGACGGTACACTTCCTACCATTCGTCCCTCCAAGGAGGGTCCTGCTCCTATCGGCAAGCTCAACCCCATGCAGAAGGTTCAGGCCGAGACCATGGCTTTCAGTCAAGGTATCCATGCTGAGTGGAACCGCAACCAGGTCTATGTGTGCGACATCCACAACGGCGACTGGATTAAGTTGCGCGAGGTGGAGTTGAGCGCCGACATCAAACGCATTCAGGTCAGTGCCGCCAGCGCCCTTCAGGGTGGTCGAATTGAGGTCCGACTGGACTCTGTTCGTGGTCCTCTGCTCTCCACGGTCAACATCGCCCGTACTGGTGGTTGGGAGGACTTCCGCACCTTCACAGCCGACGTCGATATGAGTGAAGTGGCTGAGGGTCAACGCACGCGCGACCTCTTCCTCGTCTTCCGTGGTTTGAAGGGTTGCAAACTCTTCAACTTCGACTGGTGGCAGATGCTCCCAGCCAGTCAGGCACCCGTTGCACACACCTTCCCCGAGGGTACATTTGCTGCCGAGACCAACATCGACGGCGCCGACTACCCACGCATCGACAAGGAGGGTCGTGTCTATTTCCGACTCCGTTCGCCTCAGAGCACTCGCCTCATGGTTGATATCTGTGGCAAGAAATACCCGATGACGCAGGACGAGGAGGGATTCTGGACCTGCATCACCGACCCATTGGTGGTTGGCTTCCACTACTATTTCCTCATTGCCGACGGTCTCAGTGTCATCGACCCTGCCACCACCACTTACTTCGGTTGCAACCGTCTGGCAGGCGGCATCGAGATTCCAGAGGGCACCGAGGGTGACTACTATCGCCTCCAGAAGGACGTGCCTCAGGGTCAGGTGCGAAGCATCAACTACTTTGCCGCATCGCAGAACCAGTTCCGTCACGTCATGGTCTATACGCCAGCCGATTACGACACCAACCCCACCAAGCGTTATCCTGTTCTCTACCTTCAGCACGGTATGGGCGAGGACGAGACCGGTTGGAGCAGCCTTCAGGGTCGTGCCGGTACTATCCTCGACAACATGATTGCTGCCGGTCAGTGCGAACCGATGATTGTGGTCATGGAGAGTGGCGACACTCAGGCTCCCTTCGGTTATGGCGGCACCACCCATGCCAACTATGGCCACACCTTCGTCGAGGCGCTCCATGCCGACCTCATCCCTATGATTGACAAGACTTTCCGCACCCTCTCCGACCGCGAGCATCGTGCCATGGCAGGTCTCTCATGGGGTGGTCGTCAAACGTGGGAGGCTGCCCTGCCCCACCTGGAGAAATTCTCGTACATCGGCACTTTCTCCGGCGCTCTGTTCGGCATGAACGTACACCAGGTGGCCAATGGTGTCTTCAACGACGCTGCCAACTTCAACAAGCAGGTACACTACCTCTTCATGGGTTGCGGCACGGAGGAGAACTTCGGTACCCAGGCTATGGTCAAGGAGCTCCAAGGCATGGGCATCGACGCCCATCTCTATGAGAGTCAAGGCACTGCCCACGAGTGGCTCACCTGGCGCCGTTGCCTCCATGAGTTCCTGCCTCACTTGTTCAAGAAGTAATCAGCAGATACTCAGCTCCTTCCCATCGGAGCACACGATAACAATATCCCCACAGGAGAATCATTCTCTTGTGGGATTATTTATTGTTGCCGAAAGGGTATTGTCTATAAGGAGGAACCGGATTAGAGGTTCGACAGGTAGCTTCGGAGTGCCTCGACATAATTGTTCATGGCAATCCTTCCCGTCTCCGTGATTTTGCAGATGGTGCGCGGGCGGTTATTTTCCTGTACCTTGTTGGTACTGATGTAACCGGCATTCTCCAGTTTGTCCAACTGGATGCTGAGGTTGCCGGCCGTGGCTTCGGTCTTTTGTTTCAGATAGACGAAATCGGCCTCTTCCACACTTATCAGTATCGACATGATTGCCAATCTCAACTGACTGTGTAATAAGGGATCAAGCTCGGTCATAGGCCATGTTCAAATGCTTATATTTGTTAGTCAATTCAGTTAGCAGATGTCTGCAAGTCCTCTTTCTGTTTGTCGGCCTCTGTCCTGAGTTTGATGCCTGGAAAAACGATAATGAGCAACAGCAGCAGGCCAATAAAGATGGCGGTTTTACCGAAATCGCGTGTATAGGCTATTTCGGAATTTGAGTTGACGACAAGATGGTCGAACATGGCGGTGAAGAAGCCTAATCCTCCAAATATCGAAGAGCGCACATTGTTCTGAAGCAGGTAATTCGTTGCTATGGCAGCCATTACCAAAAAAGCGGCAATGAACATCAGGTAGAAATGCAAGAAATGCAATTCGTGGTAGTAGAACAGATTCATTCCTATGCATAACAGGGTGACGTTGGATAGTACATAAGCGCTTTTCCAAATGGCGTAAACCATCTTTTCGATATAGGTGGACGCGCCATCAATGCTGCCGAAACGGAGCCATTTCTTTTTGAAACTGAGTGCCAACCATTCCCAAACAGAACGAGGCAGAACGACAGCGGTGCTCCAATGCGCAGAAAGGTTTTCCCTTCGATGACATCGCGACGTGACTGTGTTATCATCTGCTGAATGATTTGCAGACTCTCTTTTTCGGTAATCTTCTTATCTTCCATAGTATTTATGTTTTTTTGTTGATAAATAGGATAAACGGGGAATTTTTAGAAGTCCCCAAAACTGGCACAAAGGTATGTCAGTTTATAAAATAAACCAAATTTTCGGTATAAATAATCAGCTCAATTTCAACTTATTGGCATGAATAGGGCATATTTTGAAATACTTGGTTTACAAAATAAACCATAAAGCGGTATGTCCCTTTGTCTTGCCTTTAGTCGGGGTTGTGATGTGTCAATCGTCAGTCGCGACTATAGCTAACTTTTCCAAATGGCGTAAACCATCTTTTCGATATAGGTGGACGCGCCATCAATGCTGCCGAAACGGAGCCATTTCTTTTTGAAACTGAGTGCCAACCATAAATGGCTTTGTTTGATGGCATAAGAACAACGCCGCAGAGCCGAGTCAATAACTATTCTAATAACTCAAGTCAAAACAGAAAGAAGCGTTTGTGAATTTCTTTCGGGTGCAAAGGTACGGGGTTTTGGCGACATGGGCAATACCGCAATGTGGGTATTTTTAAAGGGTTAATGGTTAATGGTTAACGTTTAAGGGCTTTTTTTAGGGTTAACGTTTAATGGTTAAGGGTTGACGTTTAAGGGTTTATGGGTTTAGGGCGAATTTTCGTTTTCGTTATCGTACAAAGTTTTTCGCATTCTATGTTTCAGACCAAACAAAAATGAGCTTTTAACACGGGATTTAACATTTCAGAGCAAGAACTCCAGTTAACCGGTCTCCGATATAT
>CACYQQ010000161.1 GCA_902776605.1 uncultured Bacteroidales bacterium
GCCGAGCAGGATGTTGCGGAGGTGACCCAAGTGGAGAGGCTTGTTGGTGTTGGGCGATGAATATTCAATCATCACCAAAGGCGATTTCTCCGTCACTGGCTGACGACCGAAGTTGGGGTTGTCATAGATGCCCTGCAACTTGTCAATCCATGACGAAGCATTAATGGAAAGATTCAAGAAACCCTTAACGACATTGTATTTGCCCACAATAGGTAAGTTGGCAACCAACCAGTCGCCTATCTCTTTACCCAGTTCCTCGGGGTTCTTCTTGCCCGTCTGTTTCATGAAGGGGAAGACCATGATGGTGAGGTGACCTTCAAACTCCTTGCGGGTAGGAGATACCTGAATTTGCTTTTCTGCGATATCTACAGCATACAATGCTTTTACTGCGGCAACTACACCTGTCGCTAATTGCTGTTCAATTTCCATTATTCTAATACATTATAATAAAAAACGCTGCAAAGATAATAAAATTAGCCGTATGTTGAACATTATTTCGAAAAAAAACGTATATTTGCAGCCAAAATCAAACGTATAATGACAGAAAACGAGGTTTTAGCCATTCAAAAAGAGGTTGTAGATGTGTGTAAGTTGGTATATGACCCAGAAATACCAGTCAATATCTACGACTTGGGATTGATTTATGCAATAGATGTTGAGGAGGGCGGACATGTCCATATCAAGATGACGTTGACAGCTCCTTCTTGCCCCGAAGGTGACTTCCTGATGGAGGATCTCCGCATGAAGGTGGAGGGTCTCCGCGAGGTCTCTTCCTGCGAGGTGGAACTGGTCTTCGAGCCGGAATGGAACCAGGATATGATGACCGAAGAGGCCAAACTGGAACTGGGCTTCCTGTAAGCAATTGTAATCCCTCCTTTATATCTTTTTTTCGATAGTTTTTCTCCTATGAATGAAGTATCCTCCCCGATAGAGGCAACCCACTCTTCTTCTTCCCACAAGGCGGTTTATTTCATCAGCGACATGCACCTCGGTGCCACGTCGTTCGACCATCCGTTGGATTACGAGCGGAGGGTGGTCCGTTTCTTGGACAGCATCAAGTCCGATTGTCAGGCTCTCTACCTCTTGGGCGACGTCATCGACTATTGGTTTGAATACAAGTATGTTGTGCCACGAGGCTTCACCCGCTTCCTCGGTAAGTTGGGCGAATTTACTGATCAAGGCATTGAGGTCCATTGGTTTACGGGAAATCACGATATCTGGATTTTCGACTATATCGAGAAGGAGACGGGCGCCCAGGTGCATCGTCAGGGGGGCTTGTACACCATTCAAGGCAAGACTTGCTATCTGGCTCATGGACATGGCTTGGGGCACGATACCGTAGCCTTCAAGTGGATGACCCGTTTCTTCAACAGCCCTGTGTGCCAACGCATGTTCAGTTGGATTCATCCCAACCTGGCCACCGCTTTCGCCCTTCGCTGGAGTGCCCACAGCCGTGCCACGGGAGGTAAATACCCGAACTTTCTGGGCGAGGACAAGGAGCATCAGGTGCTCTTCGCCAAGCAGTATATGAAGGAGCATCCTGCTCCCGATTTCTTCATCTTCGGCCATCGTCACATCATGCTCGACTTGATGCTCTCTCGTCAAACCCGCCTCGTCATCTTGGGTGATTGGATTCAGCAGTGATGGCAACCTCTCGCTTGACCAGTTCGAAATCGACGAATCGCTCTACGAAGAGGAGCAGCGCGATGGCGTTTCCATCTGTTTCTGACCTTATTTAGGGTTGTCAGCACACCCTGCGTCCCTATAGTGCACTCAGTTAGAAAAAACTACTAATTTAATACCTAAATATCATGTCTAATTACAAACTTTTTGGTTTATCGTTCCTTCTTTTGTGTATTATTGCGTCTTCTTGCTCTTCGTCCCGTCCGGAGGAGGAAGAGGAGGGCGTTACCACTATCCGCCTTCCTGAGTTCCCCAAGACGTGGAAAGAGAGTGATACTTTGTTATATTCGGATATATTTTCGGAGATGCGTTATGTACCCTTGCTGTGTCATCCAGATGTCCAGTTGAATATCTTTGGTAGTAAAACTATGATGCTGCCACATCAAGAGATGATTGTCTTTAGTGACCACACTAATCAGATTGTCCGTTTCGATTCTACGGGACACTATCTCAACCATGTCGGTTGTGTCGGAAAGGCTTCGAATGAATATGCTTCTCCCATCGACGTGACCTATGATAGATTCAATAATCGAGTGATTGTGTTCGACAATCCGGGTTATCTTTATTTCTATCGCGTCGATGGAACATTTATCAATAAGGTTCACATTCCTTGGTATATTGGAAACTTGTCGGTTTTGGACAAAGATCGGTTGGTCATAGAGAAACCTATAGGTGACGGCAAGGGTACTTGCGATTTTTGTGTAATAACTGACAAGGGTGAGGTCGTTTTTCGCTATTTGCCGTACGAAAATCCAGATAACACTTTTGGCTCTCGGTATCAATTTTTTCAAGATGGGGACAAGAACTATTGTCACAAGATGGGGAGCAATGTGGTTTACGAGGTACTGCAAGATACTCTTATGCCCGCTTTCCGCTTGGTGGCTCCAGGACAGAAGTCCGCTTGGATGAAAGAAAATATCAAACGGAAAAAAGAGATGGAAGAACGTCTGAAGGAGCATAATGTTAGATTTTCACCGGTGGAGGTTGAAGATGCTTTTCCTTGTCAGTACTTCACAAAGATGGGCAACTTCTATTACTTTACCATTACGGATAATGTATCATTATTACATGGTTTGTATGATGTCCGTACGAAGGAATGTAAACTGTATGGTTCCTTGATAAATGATTGGTTCGAGTATGTGCCTCTTCCGATGAGTACTTCCAAAGGTTCATCTCAAGGATATCAAGTAACGTATTATACGTCAATGCCAGGTAGCGGCGATATTGTGTGGGACGAGGAGGTGCCCGATTCTATTCGCCAGAAATTCCCTTTGGAACTTGTCGATTCCTCATTCTTCATGGTTGAGTTATGCAAGTGGAAGGAATAGCGAACCGCAACTCCATCGTTCTACATACACTCTGCGAGTTTTTCTAACCAGAAAAGCAAGGAATAAATTGCTCTTTTCCCCTCCTTTGGCCTCAAGGGAGGGTTATTTTGTGTGGGCTTGTAATCTTTCGTCCTTTGTCCATAGTCCCCTTGTCCTTGTAATTGCCTCCATCAATTGAACTTAATTAAAACTTAATTCCAGCTATCTCGAGAGCCATGCAACTCAATTGAGGAACTCAATTAAATTCGATTTCAGGAAGACAACCCGATGTGCTTGTACTTAGTCCTTAGTCCCCTTGTACTTAGTCCTTAGTCCCTTTGTCCTTGTATTGTTCTTCCTTGATGCTTTTACTTTCTTTCTGCCTTCTTGCTACCTTTAAAAGGGAGAAAAAAGGCAGAAGGTCGATCCAAGGAAAGGGGTAGTTTCGAGTTAGGATAAGTGGGTGAAAAGGGTATGGAAGGTGAACGAAAAAATGAGTTATAGGTCAAAAAAACTCTCGCCGCACGTTCTTCGTGCGGCGAGAGAAATGTTATAGGAATTCGAGTTTTGCAAGTTGAAACTCTTGCGAAACTTGAGATGTCTTACTTAACTTCGGCATCCAACCAACCGATGAAGGCGCAGAGACCGGCATTCCAGTTGATGGCAATCTCGTTGGAGGCGTACGATTCGGTGATATCGACATACGACTCGTCGGGATAGTTTGATGGATAACCCTCCACCTTGTCCTGTTGGGCAGGATTTGGACCACCGACCAAAAGACCTGGGATAGGAGCCTCGATGCTGTCGGCCTCCGAGAGACGGTGATGTGGGTGCATGGATGGTTTGATACCGAAGCCCGTGACGTAGCAATAACCTGTGGCATTGCGTCCCAAGAGGTAGTCGGCACACTTGATGGCAGCAGCGAGGTACTTCGGGTCGTTGGACATCTTGTGGGCAAAGAGGAAGGAGAGGCCATGACCGCAGCAGGATTCGCCGAGGCAACCCCAACCGAAGTTGAATGGGCTGTTGCCATAAGGCGAGTCGTAGATGGAGTTGGTGGTGTTCTGGAGGACGGAATCACAATAGGCAATGACCATCTTTCCGTATTTGTTGCCGAATCGCTCAGCTTCAGGCGAATAGCCGAAACTGCCTTGAATCATCCATTCCATAGCAGCTAAGCCGCTCACGTGACCCCAGGTAGGCAGGAAGTACCCCTTGGAGGCATGTCGTGCCGCTTCGTTCAGGAACATGCGTTTGCTGGTGGTGATATAGAGTTCGGTGGCAGCCCAGAAGAACTCGTCGTCGAAGCGCCAATCTCCATATTCGCCCGTATTGACTTTCGGGTCGAACTTCTTGTTGAGTTCCATCTGCGAATAGACAACTTTGGGATGGAGACGTGCCCACGACCATGCCTTCATGGCAGCGTTAAGTGCCTGCTGGGCAAACTCCTTGTGTGCATCGTACTTGCGGTAGATGCGTGAAGCCAATGCCATGGTGGCGATGAAGTCCAACGTTGCTGCGGTCGATTTCTGTACTACATAGCGCTGCTGATGACAATCGGTCGGCATCACAAAGCCCTCAAAGTCGGGATTGGTCAACTTGTGATAGACGCCACCATCGGTTGGGTCTTGCATCGTGAGCATCCATTTCAGGTTGACCAACATCTCATCCAGAACATCGGGCAACTCGTTGGAACTCTCAGGAATGTTGGTGTTGAGCGTCTTGAAGTAGCCTGGGCAACATTGGTAGATGGTCAATATCTCGCCAATGGTGAAGCTGGAGTTGACGATGTACTTGTTGTAGTCGCCGGCATCGTACCAGCCGCGTGGCGAAGAGATGACGGTGCCGGCAGGACGACCCTTCGACTCGGCGCTGGGGTGAACCAGAACGGTGGTGTCCAGGTGTCCGGCAGGGCGAGCCCATTGTCCGGCATATTCAGCTTCGATGGGTTCTCCGCTACGCTGGTAGTAGAACGCCTTCAAGGCAGCAACCGAGAGGGCGCGGTAAGGATGGTCCTCGATGTTGACCTGCTTCGAGTAGTTGCCTGCCACCAACAGATACTTGCCTGGTTTGGTCACAGAACTGAAATCGACGACTTCGTGCTTCTTCTCGCTCCAAGGCGAGGTGGAGGTGCGGACGGATTTTCCCTCCCAGACGACTTGTGAGGTGGAGAGGTCCTTCAACTGGTACGTGTCGCAGAACCCATCTTCTTCGATGACAGCCGTCTTGGATTCTTTAGTGTAATATCCCACTTGATTGATGCGGATGGGATCTCCGCTTGGCTGGAACTCTTGCTTGCTTGTACATGCCACAAGGAGCATGGGCAAAAGTGTGATAGAGGTTAATGTTTTCATGCCGTTATTTGGTTTAGGGTGAATAATATGAATAATTAGATTTTAGCAATTGATTATTTGTAGATAAAGAAGTAAATGGAGATAAGGACATTCGAGATTATTAATAAAACGTATCGTCTTTAACTTCTTGTACTTCTTTATCTTCTTTTACTCCCATCTTCCCTTCGGGTGAATGGGTGGGGTCAAAATGCCTCCCACTTTTCATCGTTGTTGGGAATGGCCGCCATGCACTCCATCTCGACCAACCATCCTGGGCGACAGACGGGGGCGAGGAGATAGACTTTCGGGAGGTCGGGCAAGATGCGCTCCACGACTTGTCGGACAAGGGGATAATCCTCTTCCCGACGCAGGTAGATGATGCCATGGACGAGGTCGCGCAGGGAGGCGCCGCCTTCGTTGAGCAACACTTGGATATTCTCCAACATGCGTTGCGCCTGTTTCTCGGCATCGTCGGGGTAGAGTATCTGTCCGTGGTTGTCGATGCTTGCCGTGCCACTAATCAAGAGGTGCTTGCGGTCGCGATATTCGATAGCCGTACCACGTTCGAAGGTGACACCATATTCGGAAGTGGAATTGAGATGGCTGCTGCCTTTCAGGTATTGAACCTGTTCGGGTTGAAGTCCTTCCACGGTGTAGGCCTCCATCTGCACGATGTCGGTGGGGCAAAGGGGGGTGCCGTTGATGCCCGTACTGGCAATATAGTGCGTTTGTGGGGTCAACCCCTCGTTGAGGAAGAAAGCCTTGCGACTCTCCACCAACTCCTGGTAGTTATGGTCGATGTCCTTGACAAAGAACCAGGTACGGAGACAATTGTCGGCCAAGGTAAGTCTTCGGCTTTCCAACGATTGCTTGTATCCATGAAGGAGGGGCGTTGTCGTTGGTGCCGATTGCCCTCGAAGGAAGGTGTGGCGATAGGCCGAGTTGGTGCTACCTTGCGTGAGCCAGAGCCAGAGTGCGGCGGGCGTACCGTCCAAGGGAGGTTGGATGATGGCCGAGAGTTGGTCGTCGCACTCCGAGAGGTCGTATGCCTGACGGAGGAAGAATCGGCCGTAGAGTGCCCGTGCTCCGAGGAATTGCTCTAGGATGGTTTTGGCTTCCAGCAAGAGGGCGATGGGGTTTTCGTCTGATGGTGCGTCAGGCGTCAAGTGTATGAGGGCATGGATCTCGTTGCAACCCATGCCGGAAGCAAAGAGAGTTCTCTCCACTTCGACATGTAAGGTTTCTAATGGTATGCGTTTATATCTGCAATTAGACATTATTATTAAAGTAATAAATTCTGAATAATCAATACTCAAGTGCGATAAGGGAGTTAATTATCCTCTTCTCCGTCAACGTCACCATAGGTTTTCTTGACCCACTCGAAGTACTCCTCGAAGGTGCGACCTCCAAGCAAGGCGCGGAAGTTCGGTTCGTTGATGTCAATCTGAACAATGCCGTCGGGCAGTTCTAAAGAGTTGGAACGTTCGATGCGGTTGTGGTAGTCAAGCAACTCGTCGAGGTTGTTGAAGCCGCTGATAACCAATACCGAAAGTCCACCCTTCGTGTCGATGATTTCCAGGTCGAAGTCGCGGACGAGGTAGTTCTCGAAGTTGAACTTGGCAACCTCAAAGAGCAGGTCGTTCTGACTCAAACTGTCGGTCTTGAAGGTAAGCAACAACAGGTGGGGAGCATAGTCGTCGTCCACGAACATCTGGGTAGTATCCAACGCCGTGCTGTCGTTGGCCTGCCGGAGGGAGGCGCCCCACATCAAGCCTCGGGTTACTTCGCCCGATTGGACACTTCGTCCTTCGTGTATTCCCTTGACCATCAAGCTTGCCAAGG
>CACYQQ010000162.1 GCA_902776605.1 uncultured Bacteroidales bacterium
CTTGCTTGGTTACCCCATTCAGCCAGTATGTCAAGAACCTCGCCCTCATGAACGTCATGCAGATGGAGAAGGGCAAGGAACGTTGGAGCCTCATTGCCGACAACATCTGGGATATGATCCTGGGCAAGTCAGGTCAGTTGCCTGGTCCTGTTGCTCCAGAGTTGGTCGAGTTGGCCAAGAGCCAGGGCCGTAAGTTCGAGACCGAAGATCCTCAGACCTATGCTCCTGACTGCCTGGACGAGTTCCGCGCCAAGATGAAGGCCAATGGCTGGGAGTTG
Source organism: uncultured Bacteroidales bacterium (assembly GCA_902776605.1). GTDB lineage: Bacteria > Bacteroidota > Bacteroidia > Bacteroidales > UBA3663 > Liminaster. The sequence goes on from CACYQQ010000162.1 coordinate 279, forward strand.
GGTCAGGACGACGAAGAGCTCTTCGAGTACGCAATGCACCCATCTCAGTATGAGGCATATAAGAGCGGCAAGGCTAAGGCCGACTTCGAGGCTGACCTCGCCGAGCGCAAGGCCAAGAAGGCTTCGGCCGGCACAGGCGCTATCAAGGCTCAGGACCTCAAGGTCACCGTCAATGGCGAGACCTACACCGTAAGCATTGCTCCTAACGATGGTAGTGCTCCAGCCGCTGCTCCTGCTGCCGGTGCTGCTCCTGTTGCCGCTGGCGAGGGTGCAGATGTGCTCGCTCCACTGGAGGGTAAGTTCTTCCTCGTCAAGAACGCTTCCGAGACTTCTGTCAAGGTAGGCGACATGGTCAAGAAGGGTCAGACCATCGGCTACATCGAGGCCATGAAGACCTACAATGCCGTTGCTGCTGACTGCGATGGCCAAATCACCGCCATCCTGGCCAACCCAGGCGACAAGGTGTTTGAGGATGATCCAATTTTCAAAATCAAGTGAGTTCGCCTCACTTGATTTTGAAAAAGTTATTAGTTATTAGTTAATAGTTAGGGAATGGAAGACACCTTATTACAAAAAAAGTGCGATGACTTTGCCGTAAGGATTTACAAATTAGATCGTTATCTAAAAGAAAAGAAAGAGCACTCTTTAAGTAATCAGATTCTTCGCTCAGGCACCTCAATTGGTGCAAATGTTGCAGAAAGCCCTAATGCAGAATCGAAAGAAGACTTTATACACAAGATTGCCATAGCCCGAAAAGAGGCAAATGAAACTCAGTATTGGTTAAGACTGTTGCACAATGTCGGACTAATAGATGACCAATGTTTTGCATCTATGAAAAACGATTGTACAGAGCTTCAAAAAATTATGGCAGCCACAGTCAAAAGTCTCTCGTCGAAACTCAATGACGAAATTGGCTAATAACTAATAAATAATAACTAATAACTTAAATTTTTCCAAAAAATGGACTTCAGTACAATTTTTGAAAAATTATACGAGATGACTGCATTCAGCAACATCGCTGCTGAACCGTCATTCCTCATCATGTATGCGCTCGGCTTCCTGTTCCTCTACTTGGGCATCGCCAAGCACTACGAGCCATTGCTGCTCATCCCTATTGCGATGGGCATCCTGTTGGCCAACTTCCCTGGAGGCGAAATGGGCGTCTTTGGTGCCACCGACCTGTTGATCAATGGTGTCAACTACCACAACGTCATCACCTTAGACAATGGCAACCTGGCCAATTCCTTCCTTGCCACACTGAAAGATGGCTCACAGGCCTACATCTACGGCGATCCTATCACCAAGGTGCCATTTGATGTATATCACTGCTCATTGCCACAGATTGCACACGACCTGGGCTTGATGAACATGATTTACTACTGGCTCATCAAGACCGGTTTCATTCCACCTGTCATCTTCATGGGTGTAGGTGCTATGACCGACTTCGGTCCTATGCTCCGTAACTTGAAGTTGGCTATCTTCGGTGCCGCTGCACAGGTAGGTATCTTCAGCGTCATCCTGGTGGCTGTCGGTTCCGGTGAGTTCACTCCACAGGAGGCAGGTGCACTGGGCATCATCGGTGGTGCCGATGGTCCTACCGCCATCTATACCACCATCAAGTTGGCTCCACACCTCCTTGGCCCTATCGCCATTGCAGCTTACAGTTACATGGCATTGGTTCCTGTAATCATCCCAATGGTAGTCAAACTGTGCTGCACCAAGAAGGAGTTGGAGATCAACATGAAGGAGCAGGACAAGCTCTATCCTAACAAGCTCCAGATCAAGAACCTCCGTGCTGCGAAGATTATCTTCCCTATCTTCGTTACCGTGCTGGTTGCCATCATCGTTCCATCGGCCGTTTCGCTGATTGGCATGTTGATGTTCGGTAACCTCATCAAGGAGATTGGCGCCGACACCTCTCGTATTGCCGACACGGCATCGAACGCATTGATGAACATTGCCACCATCTTCCTGGGCCTCTCAGTAGGTGCCACGATGACCGTGCAGTCGTTCCTCAACTGGCAGACTATCGGCATCGTCGCTGGTGGTTTCTGTGCCTTCGCTGTCTCCATCGCAGGTGGTATCTTCCTCGTGAAGTTGTTCAACCTCTTCACCAAGAAGAAGATCAATCCTCTGGTCGGTGCCTGTGGTCTGTCGGCCGTGCCAATGGCAAGCCGCGTGGCCAATGACATCGCAACAAAGATTAACCCGAAGAATAATATCTTGAACTACTGCATGTCGGCCAACATCTCCGGCGTTATCGGATCGGCCGTTGCAGCAGGCGTCTTGATAGCATTCCTTCGATAATAGCTTATGCAAAAAAAACTATCAATATGGCTGCTGTGGACAATGTCCATGGCAGCCTTTTCTCAAACTGCTTACCATCTCGACCAAATGTCGATGGAAGCCCTTAACCGTGGTCTCATCGTCATGCGCCAGTCTCCCGACAGCATCACTGTCAGTTGGCGACTCTTGAACGAAGACCCGCAGTACATCACCTTCGATCTGTTTGCCGGCAATCACTCTCTCATCCGCAACACATCTAAAACATTTGTAAATCTACCCGCGAAAGACTTCGATTTCTCTCAACCCAACGTTTTCCGACTCACAGCCCACACCGACAAGGCGGCACCCAAGCGACTCCAGGAAGGGACATACACCCTCCCTGCCAATGCACCAGTCGGTTATCTGGACATCCCACTCAACAAACCGGCCGATGCCGGACAGGGCACTCCTGCCCAATGCCGTTATTCCGCCAACGACTGCACAATGGCCGACGTGGACGGCGACGGTCAGATGGAAATCATCGTCAAGTGGGACCCCTCCAACAGTCACGACAACTCGCATCAAGGCTACACGGGACATGTATTGGTAGATTGTTACAGCCTCACCCCGCTGCCCGACAAACAGCAGGCCGACTCAGCGCTCCAGAACTTCCTGTGGCGCATTGACTTAGGTCCCAACATCCGCGCCGGAGCCCACTACACCCAAATCATGGCTTACGACCTGGACGGCGACGGCAAGGCCGAAGTGGTCCTAAAGACCGGCGACGGCACGGTCGATGCCTTGGGCAACGTCATTGGCGATGCCTCGGCCAACCATGTGAACGAGCGCGGCCATGTCTATAAAGGTCCCGAATACCTCACCGTCTTCAGTGGCGAGACGGGTAAGGCGCTCTATACCACCGACTATGTGCCCGAACGCGGTGCTCCCGGCCTTTGGGGCGACTTGAAACAGAACCGCAGCGACCGTTATCTGGCTTGTGTCGGTTACTTCGGCAACACCCGAATGGTCAAGAAGGATGGTAAGAAAACCGAGGAACGTCTTCCCTCGGTCGTGATGTGCCGAGGATATTACACCCGCTCCACCCTGGTGGCCTGGGATTGGGACGGCAAGCAACTCACACAACGTTGGTTCTTCGACAGTTACGAGGGCGCCGAACTCAAGGACAAAGGCGACAAGTGGGTCGTCGAGAAACCGGGTCCGTGGGGCGATTTCTCCAGTCAGGGCAACCACTCCCTTATCGTAGCCGACGTTGACAGCGACGGCTGGGACGAGATTATCTATGGTTCGTGCACCATTGACCACAACGGCAAGGGACTATATTCCACCAAGTTAGGTCATGGTGATGCGATGCACCTCGGACCTATGCTACCAGGCGACGACAACCTCTACGTCTGGCAATGTCACGAAGTGCACGGCACCGGCACCACACTGCGAGATGCCCGTACTGGCCGAATCCTGCGTCAGATAACTTACGAGGGGGATTGCGGTCGTTGCATGGCAGCCGACATCGACCCTACCCATCCCGGCTACGAGATGTGGTCCCTCTGCACCAACGGCATCCTCGATGCCCAGGGCGAGGTGATTGCCAATCCACGTGGGCTGTCGTTCAACTTCGGAATATGGTGGGACGGAGACTTGAACCGCGAACTGCTGGATCGGACAACCGTCTCGAAGTACAACTGGACCGACAAGACCATCGAGCCCGTCATCAAGTTCGCTGGTGTGCATAGCAACAACGGCACGAAGGCCAACCCTTCGCTCATGGCCGACATCCTGGGCGACTGGCGAGAGGAGGTGCTCTTCCCCACCTTCGACAACCAGCACCTGCGCCTCTACCTCACGGCCCTGCCGACCGACTACCGCATCCCCTCGTTGCTCCAGAATGTGCCCTACCGCATGAGCGTCACGCTACAGAATACGGCCTACAACCAGCCGACGCAACTGGACAAACGACTATCGGACATGGTGCGCAAAGAGTGACACGACTATCCCGCGATTGACCTTTGCCGGTCAATCGCTCCTTATGATACTTAACCTAATAACCTCAAGACTATGAAAAGAATGGCTTTCAAGATGTTCCTCAATCCAGGACAGAAGGAGGAATACAAACGTCGTCACCAGAACCTCTTCCCCGAACTGCGCCAACTGTTGCACGATTCGGGCGTACGCAACTACAGCATCTATTTGGACGAAGATACCGACACGCTCTACGCCTATCAGGAAGTAGATGGCGAAGGCGGCAGCCAGGACCTCGGCGAAACCGACATCTGCAAGAAGTGGTGGGCTTACATGGCCGACATCATGAAATGCAATCCAGACAACAGTCCGGTCAGCATCCCGCTCCCCGAGATGTTCCACATGGATTGAATCAGACTTCTTAACGCTTTCCTCCTATTCCGAAGCGGTCGAGCGAAGCACCAACATGCCACTTGAACAGGATAGGATTGACAAGTAAGCGGCAAGGCAACATTGCACGAAAGAAACTCCATCAGCAAAGCGCCAACTGGACTTTGCTGATGGAGTTTTCGTATCATAGCACACTTTTTGCGAAAATGCCAGTAGAAAATGTAAAAATGCAAGTCACGGAATGGAGAAGGGAATGTATCTTTGCACATGAATTTAACCTTGGATCTCTCATTTATCTATATATATTTATAATGTCCTTATCGGAGGCGGTCGAAGCATCTTCGACCCTAGTAGAAATTCTTCACGACGCTCCGAGAAGGACAGATTCAGGTTCTTACTTAAAACCCAAATACTATGAAACAGACTTTACCTCTTCTCTTGTTGGCCACCCTTTTGGCGACAACAATCCAAGCACAACATCGACCGAACCCGGTGACACCAGGCTGCATGGGCAACTTGCCCACCATTGCTAACGGCCCGCAGGACGACGGCAGCGCCGTGCCGTTGTTG
>CACYQQ010000163.1 GCA_902776605.1 uncultured Bacteroidales bacterium
CTTTTTACCTTTTTACCTTTTTACCTTTTTACTTATCTTCTACTCTTGTTCCATGACCAAGAACATCCCTGAAGGCGAGCAGCTCTTTACGGGACTCACTAAGATTGCCTATGAAGACGAGCCCGACAACTCTCCATACGAGGATCATCTCGACAAGATGAAAGAAGAGATGGAGGCCGCCCTGGCCACAGAGCCTAACGGATCCATCTTCGGCAGCAGCTATTACACGGTTCCCTGGTCATGGCACCTCTGGGTATATAATAAATATATAGGTAAGGAGTCGGGCTTTGCCAAGTGGATGGTAAAGAGTTTCGGCAAGCCCCCTGTGCTGATGAGTCAGATGAACCCAGCCCTCCGTGCCTCCGTCGCACAGAGTGTGCTCCGCAACTATGGCTATTTCCGCGGGTATGTGAATTACGAAACCATCACGCAGAAGAATCCCAAGAAGTGCAAGGTGGGTTACACCATCCATCTCGACTCGTTGTTTACCCTCGATTCCGTGAGCCACAGGAATTTTCCTGAGGCCATGAATCAGTTGATCGACTCCACCCGCGAGGAGAGTCTCATCAAGACCGGCGAACCCTTCAGCATTACCAATCTCGATGGAGAGCGTACCCGTATCAGTACACTGATGCGCAACAATGGTTACTATTATTATAATCCCAATTACGCCTCTTACCTGGCCGACACCTTTGCAGTAGATAACAAGACGCAACTACGATTCCAGTTGGCCGAAGGTCTGCCGTCAGAGGCCCTGCACAAATGGTATATTGGTCATATAGACGTACTGTTCCGCAAGTCGTTCCGTGAGCAGATGACGGACTCCATCCAGCGCCGCCATCTCACGATCCACTTCCATGGCAAGCACTCGCCCATACGTCCCAGTGTGGTGCTGAGGAACCTCCGACTTCGTCCCCGGCAGGAGTTTAACTACGACCGATATCTTGAATCCACCAACAAGATCAATGCCACAGGCATATTCAGCAGTACTGATTTCCAATTTACGCCCCGGCCTGAGACCGACACACTCGACCTGCGCCTGACCTGCACGTTCGACAAGCCTTACGACTTCTATTTCGAAGCCAATGCCATCGGACGTACCAATGGACGCTACGGCCCTGAGGCCAAGATTGGTTTCACGAAGCGTAACCTCTTCCGGGGAGCCGAGAAACTCGACATCAACCTGCATGGTGCCTACCAGTGGCAGAGTAATGCAGGCAACAAGTCGAGTTCCTATGAATACGGTGCCGATGCCTCTATCGAGTTCCCTCGCATCATCGCCCCATTCTTTAGCGACCGCATCCGTCGAGACAACAACGGAAGTCCCCGTCGCCGCCGTTTCTATACCCCGCCAACCACCTATGCAAAGGTATCCACCAACGTCATAAGGCGTCCGGACTACTATAAGATGCATGTGGTTTCTGGCGAATGGACCTATCGCTGGCAGACATCGGAGAGCAGCCGTCATGAGTTTTCTCCCCTGACGGTGAAATACCAGTTCAAGAACAGCACCACGATCAATTATGACTCGCTCGTCTACGATAACATGTATCTGGCCGCCGCGATGGAAGACTACTTCATCCCAAAGATGCGCTACACCTATACCTACACCAGTCCGACGACCCTGCGCCACCCCATCCGTTGGGAGACCACCGTCGAGGAAGCCGGCAACGTGGTATCACTGGTCGACATGGCTTGTGGCAGGTCATTCAACGAGAAAGGCAAGAAGCTCTTCAAGACGGCCTACTCCCAGTTCCTCAGGCTGGAGACCGACTTCACCAAGACCTGGTCTATAGGCATGGCATCCAAGTTAGTGGGTCACCTGAATGCAGGTATCATCTGGAGCTATGGCAACAGCGTCGATGCCCCCTTCAGCGAGCTGTTCTATGCCGGTGGTGCCAACAGCATCCGTGCCTTCAGCGTCAGGGGGATCGGCCCCGGACGCTTTGACGATCTTGACATAAAGGACCGCCAGTTTAACTACGTGTTCCGAAATGGTGACACAAAGTTGATCGCTAATCTGGAATACCGCATGCCGCTCTTCGGCAATCTCCATGGCGCCGTGTTCCTCGATGCCGGCAACGTGTGGAACCTCACCGTCGACACCTTCTCTGACGAGGAGATCAGCCAGGCAAAGACTAAGAAGCACAAGAAGACATGCTGGAGTACAATAAGATGATGGATCAGTCGAAGTTCAAGGCCTCTGAGTTCTTCAACGACATCGCCTTAGGCACAGGTATCGGCCTACGTTACGACCTGGGATTCCTTGTGGTGCGCGTTGACTGGGGATTCGCCCTCCACTGTCCTTACGATACAGGCACTTCCGGCTACTTCAACATACCCCGTTTCCGCGATGCACAGACGATTAACTTCGCCATTGGCTATCCGTTCTAATGTTAAGGCGCGTTAATACGCTCCCTAATCCAAAAGTTTTTTGTATCTTTGCCGGCAAATTTTGAAACTCTAATATAATATTTTTATGAAACCAACTCTTTTTCTGGTTGCAGCAGGTATGGGCAGCCGCTATGGCGGTCTGAAGCAGCTCGATGGTTTAGGTCCTAACGGCGAAACCATCATGGACTACAGTATTTACGATGCTATCCAGGCCGGATTCGGCAAAATCGTGTGGGTCATCCGCAAGGACTTTGAGGAGCAGTTCCGCACCCAGATCCTCGCCAAGTACGAAGGCAAAGTAAAATGTGAGCTCTGCTTCCAGGCACTCGATGCCCTGCCTGCAGGCTTCAGCGTTCCCGAAGGCCGTCAGAAGCCCTGGGGTACTAACCATGCCGTCCTGATGGGTAAGGATGTGATTAAGGAGCCGTTCTGCGTCATCAACTGTGACGACTTCTACAACCGCGATGCCTTTATGGTCATCGGTAAGTTCCTCTCGGAGCTTCCTGAGGGTGCCAAGAACCAGTACGCTATGGTTGGTTTCCGCGTTGCTAACACCTTGAGCGAGAACGGTACCGTAAGCCGTGGCATCTGCTCGAAGGACGAGAACGGTTGCCTCACCACCTGCGTAGAGTGCACCAAGATTGCCCGTGTGGATGGCAAGGTTGCTTACCGCAAGGACAACAAGGAGGACGGCGAGTGGGTCAACGTTGCCGACGAGACTCCTGTTTCTATGAACATGTGGGGCTTCACTCCTGACTACTTCGAGTACAGCGAGGCCTACTTCAAGGAGTTCCTCTCTGACCCTGCCAACATGCAGAACCTCAAGGCTGAGTTCTTCATCCCATTGATGGTCAACAAACTCATCACCGAGGGTACTGCTACTTGCAAGGTGCTCGATACCACCTCTAAGTGGTTCGGTGTGACCTACGCCGAGGATCGTCCTGATACCGTTGCCCGCATTGCCGCTTTGGTTAAGGATGGTACTTATCCTGAGAAACTGTTCTAAAAGAACATCGAGATTCCTTTAATCCCCCTTATGTGGGGGGACTTCAATACACCAAAGAATCGACCTTCCAATTACCCTTTGTAGAGCCTGTTGAAAAAAGGCGTTGAATGGGGACATCCCCCCTATGCAGGGGGGGGCTTGGAGGGTCTTCCTTTAATAAATACTCTTACACTATGAAAAAGATTCTCAGCACTCTCGCCTTGGGATGTCTTTTGGCTGCTCCCGTTGTTGCCCAAGAGACGTTGCCCTCCCGTGCCGATATCCTGGTACAGATGGAAAAAGTGAACGACTGGTTCATGAAGCGTCACCCAGATCCGACTGTCAAGTCGTTCGGTAAAGGTAAGTACCGCACCTCCAACCTCTGGACTCGTTCTGTCTATTATGAGGGATTGTTGGCCCTGTATGGCATCTGCCCCAAGAAGGCCTACTATGACTATACGCTCCAATGGTGCCAGTTTCACGAGTGGACTCCTCGCAACGGCTCGCAGGATCATGATGCCGACAACTACTGTTGCTCGCAGATTTATATCGACATGTACCGTCTGGCTCCTTCTTCCGAGAAGTTGGCACAGGTCATCAGCAACTGCAACATGTACCTGAACACGCCCGACAACTCCGACTGGTGGTGGATTGATGCCATCCAGATGGGTATGCCTGTCTTTGCCAAGTTGGGCAAGACCACGGGCAACGAGGCTTATTGGGACAAGGCGCACCAGATGTATATGTACACCCGCGACTCTTTCGACGGCGGTATGTGGAATGCCAAGGACGGCCTTTGGTGGCGCGATATGGACTTCAATCCTCCTTACAAGACTCCTCAGGGCAAGCAATGTTATTGGAGCCGTGGTAACGGTTGGGTCGTAGCCGCTCTTTGCCGCGTCATGGACGAATTGCCCGAGGATCATCCTTATTACAAGCAATACAAGCAGGATCTCTTGGATATGTTGAAGAGCCTCAAGGGTCGTGTGCGTGAAGACGGTACCTGGAACTGCTCGCTCGATGACCCCGAAGACTTCGGCGGCATGGAGGTGACGGGTACGTCGCTCTTCGTTTACGGTATGGCATGGGCTGTACGTCACGGCTATGTCAAGGCCGAGGAATACATGCCAGTCATCACCAAGGCCTGGAACTCGATGATCAAGAATGCTGTGCATCAGGACGATGGCATGTTGGGCTTCCAGCAGGGCACCGGCAAGGAGCCTAAGGAGAGCCAGCCAACTCTGTACGACAAGATTCCTGACTTTGACGATTTTGGCATCGGTTGCTTCCTCCTGTGTGGTAGCGAAGTGTATAAGCTCAGCCCTGGTGAACAGGGTGCTGGTGCCAAGAAGTTGGCGAAGATTGCCGCTGGGAAGTAATCTCTCGGCCTTACCTCTATATAACCCTTAATAATACAAAACACATGAAAAAGATTATTGCATTTGCATCGTTGGCTTGTCTGGCTGCGGGCGTGGCTCCTACTGCATCGGCGCAGGTCAGTTTGGATTGGCCCGTTGCCAAGCAGGAAGCCAAGCCCGGCACACGTTGGTGGTGGATGGGTTCGTCTGTTGATAGTCTCAACCTTACATATAATCTGGAAACCTATGCCAAGGCTGGCATCGGTGCCGTCGAGATTACTCCTATCTATGGCGTTGTCGGCAACGAGATGAACGAAGTCGGATTCTTGTCCGACCGTTGGATGCGTATGTTGAAGCATACAGAGAACGAGGGCAAACGCCTCGGCATCATCGTCGATATGAATACGGGTACGGGTTGGCCTTTCGGCGGTCCGGAAGTAACCATGGACGAAGCTGCCTCCAAGCTCTCTTACAAAATATGGAAGGTGGGGGAGCAGGAGCCTGAGTTCGATGCCAAGGAGTTGAAGAACCAACCTCAACTGCTCGGACAATGGACTTACGGCGATACGTTGAACATCGCTTTGTACAACAGTCACACCCGTCAGGCCGTCAAGCGTGCCGCTCCTGGTGGCGAGGGTTATGTCATGGACCACTTAAACCCCAAGGCGGTCAATCACTATTTGGAACGTTTCACCAAGGCCTTCAAGCGCACGGGTACTCCTGCACCCAATTCATTCTTCAACGACTCGTACGAGGTGTATGGTGCCGACTGGACACCTGCCATGCTCGATGAGTTTGAGAAGCGTCGTGGCTACAAGTTGCAGGATTATCTGCCGGCTTTCCTCGATGCCAAGGACCCTAATCACAGCCTCCTCACGCAGGACTATCGCGAGACGATGTCCGACCTGCTTCTCGAGGTGTTCACCCATACTTGGGCCAAATGGGCTCACGAGATGGGTAGCACGGTACGTAACCAGGCTCACGGTTCTCCTGCCGACCTCCTCGATGTCTATGCGGCTGTCGATATCCCCGAGATTGAGGGATATGGCTTGAGCGACTTCAAGATCAAGGGTTTGCGTACCGACTCCATGTGGCGTCACAACGATTCGGACCTCTCGATGTTGAAGTATGCCTCTTCGGCTGCTCACGTCACGGGCAAACCGTTGGTATCGAGCGAGACTTTCACTTGGCTGACGGAGCATTTCCGTACCTCGTTGAGCCAATGTAAGCCCGACTTCGACTTGATGCAGATTGGTGGCGTGAACCATTGCTACTTCCACGGCACGACCTATAGCCCGAAGGAGTATCCTTGGCCTGGTCACTTGTTCTACGCTTCGATGGAGATGTCGCCCATTAACACCATCTGGCGCGATGTGCCTGCCTTCACTCAGTATATGACTCGTGTGCAGAGTTTCATGCAATATGGTGAACCCGACAACGACCTCTTGCTCTACATGCCTGTCTATGACGCGTGGTACGAGAATTCGGGTCGTCTGCTCATGTTCGCCATCCACGGCATGGAGAAGAAGGCTCCTCGTTTTGTTGAGGCGGTCAATACCATCTACAATGCCGGTTACGACGTGGATTATCTTTCCGACCGTATGTTGCTGGCTACCAAGGCCGCACCCGATGGCAGCATCATCACCTCGGGCGGTGCCCGTTACAAGGCTTTGGTGTTGCCGGGTGTCCGTTTCATGAAGCCGGAGACGATGCAGCACATCGTCAACTTGGCCAAGTATGGTGCCAACATCCTCTTCGTGGGTGGCATTCCTGACCAAGTACCTGGTATGTTCAACCGCGAGGAGCGTATGAAGCAGTTGGCCGAGGCTACGGCTCAGTTGCCTCGTTCTATCCTTCAGGCACCAACCTACAAGGAGGCTTTGCCTCTCTTGAAGAGTGTCCATCCCGAGGGTATGAAGGCCAAGAATGGTGCCAAGTGCATCCGTCGCAAGAATCCTACGGGTTATCATTACTTCATCTCTTCGTTGCAGGCCAACGATATCGACGACTTTGTCGAGCTGGGTGTGAATGCCAAGTCGGCCATCATCTTCGATGCCTTGACGGGCAAGCGTGGCGTGGCTGATGTGCAGAACAAGGAGGGCAAGACGTATGTGCACCTCCAGTTGGCTAGTGGACAGAGTTGCATTCTCCAGACCTACACCGACCTGAGTGCCGCTCAGTTGAAGTCGAAGGATGCTTCTTTGACCGATTGGGCTTATCTCTATCCGGTTCAGGAGGGTACAGTTGACCTGAGTGCTTCTGCTTGGACGCTGGATGTCTCGGAGTTGGACAACGCTACTCCGTTGACCCTCAAGCGCTACAAGTTAGATAAGGTGCAGCCTTGGACGGCTATCGACGAACTCCGTAACACCAAGGGTACCGCTACCTACGTCACTACGGTCAAGTTGAACAAGAAGCAACTGGCTGGTGTCGAGGACTGGATGATCGATTTGGGCGACGTCCGCGAGTCGGCACATGTCTATGTCAACGGTCAGGATGCCGGCATCGCCTTCTCTGTTCCTTTCCGCTTGAACATCGGCAAGTTCCTCAAGTCGGGCAAGAACGAGATTCGTATTGAGGTCACGGGTCTCTGTGCCAACTATGTGGCTCAGATGGAGCGCGATGGCAAGAAGTGGCGTAACTTCAAGAACGCCAACATCGCTACGCTTCCAGGTTATCACCAAGATAAGAAGTACGATAATTATAAGTGGTGGGGAACCATTCCTTGCGGTTTGAACAGCGAGGTTAAGTTGATTCCTCTTACCCAGAAGAAATAATATAACCAATCAAGTTCCGTAAGGCTCGACCTTGCGGAACTTCATTTCAATACTCTATTGAGGAC
>CACYQQ010000164.1 GCA_902776605.1 uncultured Bacteroidales bacterium
TAGGGGACGGTTCTGTTCGCGAACAGAACCGTCCCCTACGCGTTTAGAACCGTCCCCTTTGCGTTATTCCTTAAAATAGAGCGCGAATGAATCAGGTGATATCTTTGACCTGAGGCGTGATTTTATGCTGCGCAGATTGGAGCGTGACGTGCACATGATATCGGCAATCACCTCCTGGTCAAAGCCCAGCAACGTACAGAATATCAGATTTATATCCTGCTGTCCCAATCTGCCGGCCTCATCACGCAATGCGGCAATGAGTGACGCAAAATAGAGATTTATGTATCATTATTGTTACTGAACACTTGCAAAACTCAAAAAATCGAACTACCTTTGTTGCCGCTTGAAGCCATTTTGGCACTTATACCGATCGAAAAATATTGAATCTTTAATCGACATGAAACAACCTCTCTGTGGAATTATCCCACCGCTCGTCACCCCTTTATTAAATAATGAGACGCTGGATGTCACCTCTTTGGAACGACTCATCAACCATCTCATCGACGGCGGCGTACATGGTCTCTTCATCTTGGGCACTACCGGCGAAGAGCAATCTCTTTCCTACCACATCCGTCAACAAATGATTCGCGAGACTTGTCGCATCAATGCCAACCGACTACCGGTCCTTGTCTGCATCACCGACACCTCCATCGTCGAATCCATCCGCCTGGCCAACATCGCTGCCGAATGTGGTGCCTCGGGGCTGGTCAGTGCTCCCCCCTACTATTTTGCGACTGGGCAACCCGAACTGGCTCAGTTCTACGAAGAACTGGTGCCCCAGTTGCCTCTGCCCGTCTTCCTCTACAACATGCCGTCGCACGTCAAAGTCAACTTTGCTCCTGCCACGGTGGCGCGTCTTTCCCAAATGCCCCAGGTGGTCGGCATGAAAGACTCGTCGGCCAACGCGGTCTATTTCCAGAGCGTGATGTACGCCGTCCAACAGACTGGCCGCAAGGACTTTGCCATGCTCTGTGGTCCCGAAGAAATCACGGGCGAATGTGTCCTGATGGGCGGTCACGGTGGCGTCAATGGGGGAGCCAACATGTTCCCCGAACTCTATGTCGCTATGTACGATGCTGCCCGTCAGGGAGACATTCAACGGATGCGTCATCTGCAACAATACATCATGCAGATTTCTTCCAGCATCTACAGCATTGGCCAACATGGCTCCAGCTATCTCAAGGGCTTGAAATGTGCCTGCTCGTTGTTAGGGGTCATCGACGACGACTTCGTTGCTTCGCCCTTCTATAAGTTCAACCAACCAGAACGCGACAAGGTGCAGAAAGCATTGGATGCCTTGCCGATTGTGAATGGCAAATTGAAAATTGAGAAATAAGACCCCTCCCGTTCATCCCCTCGGCTAAAGCCTCGTCTTCTCGCGGAGGGTTATCAACCCTCCTTTATTGCTGCGAGGACCCCGAGGGGAGGAGTTTATCCCCTCTCAAAAAGCGATAATTAAGATAAATGAATATCATTGATCTCATAGTCTTTTTAGTCTTCACAGGCGGTATCGTACTGATGGGCAGTCTGTTCTACAGACGCAACACCAGCGCGAAGGAGTTCACCAATGCCGGCAGAAGCATCCCAGGATGGGTCGTTGGCATGAGCATCTTCTCGACCTATGTATCCAGTATCAGCTACCTGGGCAACCCCGGCAAGTCGTATGCCGACAATTGGAACCCTTTTGTCTTCGGACTCAGTATTCCCATTGCCTGTTGGATTGCCGCCCGATGGTTCGTCCCCTTCTACCGACGTCATCAATCGGTTTCGGCCTACGCCTTTCTGGAGGAACGTTTCGGAGCCTGGGCACGCATCTATGCATCAGCCTGTTACCTACTCACCCAGATAGCCCGTATGGGTTCCATCCTCTTCCTCTTGGCCATGCCCATGAACATCCTGATGGGTTGGGACCTACGCACCGTCATCATTGTCACCTCTGCCGCCATTATCTTCTACTCCATGCTGGGTGGCATGAAAGCGGTCATCTGGACCGAAGCCATCCAAGGGTTTATCCTCATCGGCGGAGCCTTGGTCTGCCTGTGCGTGTTGCTTTTCTCGATGCCCGAAGGACCGATGCAGGCCTTCCAAATCGGATGGGAATCTCTCGATGCCTCCGGACATAGTAAGTTCTCTTTCGGTTCGTTCTCCCTGACCGACCTCCGACATAGCACGTTCTGGATCTGCCTCATCTACGGCATCTTCATCAACCTCCAGAACTACGGCATCGACCAGAACTACGTGCAACGCTACCATACGGCCAAGACCGAGAAAGAGGCCAAACATGCTGCCCTCTTTGGCGGATGGCTCTACATCCCCGTTTCGGCCTTGTTCTTCCTCATCGGCACCTGTCTCTATAGTTACTACCGCGTCGTCCCCGATGCACAGGTTGCCGCCTTCGAGGCTGCCGGCAAGGCCGACTACGTATTCCCCTACTTCATGGTTCACTCTCTGCCTCACGGACTTACGGGGCTCTTGATAGCCTCTGTCTTTGCCGCTGGCATGAGCACCGTTGCCACCTCGGTCACCTCCTGTTCCACCATCATCCTCACCGACTACTGGATGCGTCTGCGCCGACACGTACAAGGCGACAAGGGTGTCGGCGACCGCGAACATCTGGCAGTCCTCAAAGGCAGTTCCCTGCTCGTTGGCACTTTGGGTGTACTCGTAGCCTTGGCCTTGGTCAATGTCGATAGCATCCTCGATGCGTGGTGGAAGCTCTCCTCCATTTTCTCAGGCGGCATGTTAGGTCTCTTTCTGTTGGGCTATCTCTCGACCAAGGTCAAGAACATCCATGCCCTGTTCGGCGTACTCAGTGGCTTTGCCGTCATCGCCTGGATCTCTGCTTGGGAATGGCTCGGTCTCCCCGACCCCGGACTCCACTCCTACCTCGCCATTGTCCTTGGCACCATGACCATCTTCGTAGTGGGATTTGCTGCATGCCTTCTCTTCAAGAAGAAAAAGTCCTCGCCCTCTTTGCAAGAAAAGAGAAACAAGTTTTGGAGAAAATCGACCCTCATCAAGATCTTCGCCTGTGCATTTCTGGCAACGACAGTGTTTGTCATTGGCTGTAATATAGCTGTGAAGAATGCCGCCAAAGAGAAACTTTACACCGACGTAGATAGCATTCCGTTTAATCGCGTAGGTGTTCTGCTTGGCACAAATCCTACAGGGCGTGGCGACCGACCTAATATCTTCTACCACAATCGCATAAAGGCTTGTGTGGACCTCTATCAAGCGCACAAGATTGAACGGATATTAGTAAGTGGCGACAATTCTCACTCGGACTACGACGAACCGACTTACATTAAAAATGACCTCATAGCGGCAGGAGTGCCCGACAGCATCATTTATCTTGACTATGCCGGATTCCGCACCTTCGATTCGATGGTTCGTGCCAAGTTGGTTTTCGGATTAGACAAGTTCACCATCATTTCCCAGCCGTTCCATAACGAAAGAGCCTTGTATATTTCTAAAAACAAAGGCATTGATGCCATCGCCTTCAACGCAGGTGATGTTCCTGCCAAATTCTGGCAAGTGAGGATGAAGATCCGAGAATGGCTCGCCCGAACCAAAGCAGTCTTAGATGTTCATACAGGCAAGCGTCCTCACTTCTTGGGCGAACCGATAACCATCGATTAAAGCCTAACAACCTCAAAACCCCATAACCTAACAACCTCAAAACCTAATAACCTCAAAACCTTAATACATTATGCCAAACTATCCGAAAATTGGAATTCGTCCAACCATCGATGGACGACAAGGAGGCATCCGCGAATGCCTCGAAGAGAAGACCATGGCCTTGGCCAAAGCCGTGGCAGAGTTAATCACCTCGAACCTCCGTAACGGTGACGGCAGTCCCGTGGAGTGTGTCATTGCCGACACCACCATCGGCCGCGTAGCCGAGAGTGCTGCCTGTGCCGCTAAGTTCGAGCGCGAGGGCGTCGGTGCCACCATCACCGTAACCAGTTGTTGGTGCTACGGCAGCGAGACCATGGACATGAACCCCACCTACCCCAAAGCCGTATGGGGTTTCAATGGTACGGAACGTCCCGGTGCAGTCTATCTGGCTGCCGTCTTGGCCGCCCATGCACAGAAGGGTTTGCCCGCCTATGGCATCTACGGACACGACGTACAAGACCTGTCGGACAATACCATCCCTGCCGACGTGGCCGAGAAGATTCTTCGCTTTGCCCGTGCTGCTCAGGCAGTTGCGACCATGCGCGGCAAGTCTTATTTGAGCCTCGGCAACACTTGCATGGGCATTGCTGGTTCTATTGTCGATGCCGACTTCCTGCAACGTTATTTAGGCATGCGCACAGAGTATGTCTCGTTGGTCGAGATTCTGCGCCGCGTCGATTTCGGCATCTACGACCACGAGGAGTTTGACCGCGCCATGCAATGGGTCGAGAAATATTGCAAGCCCAACGAGGGACACGACTACAACGAGGACCGACCGCTCTTCCCGGGCACCCCTATGACCACCTTCAACGGCAAGGGCAAAGGCAAGAACCGCGAGGAGAAAGACCAAGACTGGGAGTTCACCGTCAAGACCATGATGATCATCAACGACCTGATGCATGGTTCGGAGCGACTCCGCGAAATGGGTTATCTGGAAGAGGCCTTAGGGCACAACGCCATCGCTGCCGGCGTTCAAGGTCAACGTCAATGGACCGACTACAAGCCGAACTTCGACTTCCCCGAGTCGCTGATGTGTACCAGCTTCGACTGGAACGGCAAACGCGAGGCCCGAATCCTGGCCACCGAAAACGACTTCCTCAACGGCATGTCGATGCTCTTCGGCCACCTGCTCACCAACCGCGGTGTGATGTTCTCCGACATCCGCACTTATTGGAGTCCCGAGGCCGTCGAACGTGTCAGCGGCAAACGTCCCGAGGGCATGGCTGCCAACGGTTTCATCCACCTCATCAACTCCGGTGCCACCACCCTCGATGCCACGGGGGCCATGACCGATGGAGAGGGCAACCCTACTATGAAATGCCCGTGGGAGATGACCGACGCCGATGTCGAAGCCTGCCTCCGAGCCACCAGTTGGATGCCTGCCGACCGCGATTACTTCCGTGGCGGCGGTTACTCTTCGCACTTCCTGACCCGTGGCGGCATGCCGATGACCATGCTGCGCCTCAATCTGGTACATGGACTGGGTCCCGTACTCCAACTGGCCGAAGGTTGGACCGTCGAACTCGATTCCAAGACCAACGACATTCTCGACAAACGTACCGACCCGACTTGGCCTACCACCTGGTTCGTGCCTCGCCTCGATGCCAAAAAAGATGCCTTCAAGGATGTCTATAGCGTGATGAACAACTGGGGCGCCAACCACGGTGCCATTGCCTATGGTCATATCGGAGCCGACCTCATCACCCTCTGCGCCATGCTCCGCATCCCTGTCTGTATGCACAAT
>CACYQQ010000165.1:0-889 GCA_902776605.1 uncultured Bacteroidales bacterium
GGCCGCCTCTTCCACTTGGCGCAACATCTCGTCGATGCTGCCGAAATCCTCAATCAGCTTCTGTGCCGTCTTGGGTCCCACGCCTGGGCAACCCGGTATATTGTCGGCCGAATCGCCTTGCAGGCCCAGCATGTCGATGACCTGCGACGCGTTCTGCAAGCCATATTTGGCCAGCACGGCCGCCACGTCCAATATCTCGTAACCCGGTCCGAAGCTCTTCGGTTTGAAGATGCGGCTACGCTCCGACACCAACTGGGCATAGTCCTTGTCGGGCGACATAAGGAAGGTGTCGTACTCCCCCGCCTCGTCGGCCAACCTGGCCAACGTACCCACCACGTCATCGGCCTCGTAGTTCGCAACCTCGAAGATAGGGATACGATACGCCTCGATGATTTTCTTGATCCAAGGCACCGCCACCGTGATGTCCTCCGGCTGAGCTTCACGCTGCGCCTTGTAGGTCGGGAACTCCTTATGTCGGAACGTGCCTCCCTTCGGGTCGAAGCACACGGCAATGAGGTCGGGCGTCAGCAGGTCGTCGAACCCAGGCATCTTCTGCCCGCTCAGCACATCCTGCAACGTCTTGACAAAGCCATAGATGGCACCCGTGTTCACGCCCTTGCTATTGACCAGGGGCTTCGATATAAAACCATAGTAGGCTCTGTAGATCAATGCGTAAGCATCGAGGAGGAAAAGTCTTTTCATTTTTCACTTTTCATTTTTAATTTCCCATTGGCCTGTCCTGCCGTCGTCGTCCCGTAGTTGCGTTCTTTTTCCGTTCTTTTTGCTTTCTTTTTTGGTTCTTTTTCGTTCTTTTGGAAGAACGGACCTAGACCGCAACACGACCGAACCCATTCCGAAGGATGAACGACAGTGAATGAGGGGGGCGTGG
>CACYQQ010000165.1:933-6353 GCA_902776605.1 uncultured Bacteroidales bacterium
CGGGTCCAATGACGCCACAAAGATAAACAACTTTTTCGAGATAGACAACAATGTGCTATTAAAATCGAAAATAATCCACAGAACGTCGAGAAGAAAAGAATGTATATGACGAATATATACTATTTGTTGTAAATTCAAGCAAAATGTTATAAAAATACCGAAAATTAGGCAATTTTCTACTTTTTTTGCGATTTAACGTAAAAAAGTTATAGAAATATTTGGTAGTTGTTGAAAAAAGTCATATCTTTGCACCGCGAATTTGAAACCAAGACGCATATTAGTTAATTTTTAATGTATATAGTTCTTTAATCCAAAAACAATTCAATCATGGACGCAAAGAAAGTTCTTGAGAATCTGAAGCAGAGATTCCCTAACGAGCCAGAGTATCATCAGGCAGTAGAAGAGGTCCTCGGCACCATCGAGGAGGAGTACAACAAGCATCCTGAGTTCGACAAGGTCAACCTCATCGAGCGCCTCTGCATTCCGGATCGTGTTTATCAGTTCCGTGTCACTTGGATGGACGACAACGGTAACATCCAGACCAACATGGGCTACCGTATCCAGCACAACAATGCCATTGGCCCTTACAAGGGTGGTATCCGCTTCCACAAGTCCGTCAACTTGGGTATCCTCAAGTTCTTGGCTTTCGAGCAGACCTTCAAGAACTCTCTGACCACTCTCCCAATGGGTGGTGCCAAGGGTGGTTCCGACTTCTCTCCACGTGGCAAGTCAAGCGCCGAGGTAATGCGTTTCTGCCAGGCCTTCATGCTTGAATTGACCCGCCACATCGGTCCTGACTGCGACGTTCCAGCTGGTGACATCGGCGTAGGTGGCCGCGAGGTAGGTTACATGTTCGGCGCTTACAAGAAGTACACCCGTCAGTATCAGGGCGTCCTCACGGGCAAGGGCATCGAGTTCGGTGGTTCTCTCATCCGTCCTGAGGCTACTGGTTATGGTACCGTTTACTTCCTCCGCGCTATGCTCAAGACCAAGGGTCAGGAGATCAAGGGCAAGAAGGTGCTCATCTCTGGTGCCGGTAACGTTGCTCAGTATGCTGCCGAGAAGGTCCTCCAGTTGGGTGGTATCCCAATGACCATGTCCGACTCTGACGGTTACATCTACGACCCAGAGGGCATCGATCGCGCTAAGTTGGACTACATCTTCGACCTCAAGCAGGTACAGCGTGGTCGTATCAAGGAGTACGTTGACCAGTATCCTAACGCTAAGTATGTCGAGGGCAAGAAGCCTTGGTTCGAGAAGGCCGACATCGCCCTGCCTTGTGCTACTCAGAATGAGCTCAACGAGGAGGCAGCTAAGGCCTTGGTTGCTAACGGCGTAATCGCTGTTTGCGAGGGTGCTAACATGCCTACCACTCCAGGCGCTATCAAGGTATTCCAGCAGGCCAAGATCCTCTACTCTCCAGGTAAGGCTTCTAACGCAGGTGGCGTATCTGTATCTGGTCTTGAGATGTCACAGAACTCAGAGCGTCTCTCTTGGACCGCTGAGGAGGTTGACGCTAAGTTGCTCTGGATCATGGAGAACATCCACGAGAACTGCGTGAAGTACGGTACTGAGGCCGACGGCTATGTCAACTACGTGAAGGGCGCTAACGTTGCCGGCTTCATGAAGGTTGCCAAGGCTATGATGGCTCAGGGCGTATTCTAAATCGAAAAAATGGATCAATTCTAAATAACTCAAGGGTATAGTTGAGTGAAGCGATCCAACTACTAAATATTAACTCTGCTATGGAGGGTGCACCTGTCAAGGCGCACCCTCTTTTGTGGTTGGAGGAAGAATATCGGAGTAATCAGAATACTTGGAGTAATTGGAGAACTCGGAGTACTCCGAATAATCAGAAAAAACCATCGGAGTATGCCGATTCCTCAGCATACTCCGATGGTTCCTATCTTTATAAGGTCATATAGCACACTCGGCCAAAGAGCGACATCCAGTCCTTGCAGAGTTGGTAGCTGTGTTTGTCTTCACAGATCCAAAGGACTTTGGCTCGGATGGAGGCATCGACCACAGGGTGCGGGGCTCCGCCATCGGTAAGGATGATAATGCCGTCGTAATCATTGTGTTCCAGCACGTAGTCGAAGATGGGTTGGAAACTGGTGCCGCCGCGCCCTTTGATTTCTACCCGTCGGGAGGCTTTGCGCAACGGAACGACCTCGCGCAAGGCGCTATCGAACTGCACGCTGTCGATATGGTCAATGCCGTATCGGAAGAAGCGGTTGATGACACCGTAAAAATAGGTCAACGTGCGGTCGGAGATGGAACCGCTCACATCGACCGCCACCAAGAGACGGGTGTCGAACTTGCGGACCGACCCCATCTGGTCGAAACCTGTACGGCGGTTGGGTCGCATACGGGTGAGCCGTCGTTTGCTCGACAGGATATGTCCCCTAAAACCTTGCATGATAAGGCGATAGTCGATGCGCGACTGGGTGGAGGCCTGTATCATCTGCACCACGTCGCCAGGGATGGTCCCCCAATGGGAGAGGGTCTTGATGAGGTCGTTGATGTCCTGTACGGCCAAGGCATCCTCGCGCCACAGGACGGAGGAATCGCGCCACGCGCCCTCGCCATGGTCATCGGAAGATGAGGTCGAAGTCTCGTCCTGAGAGGCCTCGGAAGGCAATTCCGTCTTGTCGTCCTCCCCCGCTCCTTGTTCCAACTGCTCCTCGATGCGTCGGGCATACCACTCGAAGTGCATTCCTTCGTCCAAGTGGAAATCGCTGGGTCGGGCATACGCGAAAGGCTGTGACGTTGGCGTATCTGAGGTCGGCAATCCGTACGAAGAAAGGGCGCAGTCACTACCTAATCGCTTGGCAGTCAGACTACACCCTTCGGGTTGTCGCTGATAGGGATGCTTCATGAAGATACGGAGCAGTTCGATGCGCAACAGTTGCTCGATATCGGCCAAGGTACGTCCCTTCAACAAGGCAGGATTATACTCGATGCGATGTTGCCCACTACGCACGGCGCACTGCATGGCGAAGTTCTCCTCCAGCGGATGTGTGCAATACAGACTGAAGAAGGCCGGTTCGCGTAAGAACCATTGCTCCGAGATGCGTTTGAAAATGTCGTGCATGAAAAATAAAAAAAAAGACAGACCCCCTTCCAACCTCCCCGAGGGGAGGAGACTATCCTCTGCGGCGAGGACCCCGAGGGGAGGGGACTATTACCCGAATGAGGCTCGTCAACTACAGCATTCTACGTTACTCTCTACCCTTTACACTTTACTCTCTCAAAAGCACCCTTTACTCTCTCCCCTCACAGCTTCGCGATGAACTTCTTGAGTTTGTCATACACCTTCGGCGTATGGTCGAGGAGGAAGAGGATGGCTTTTTGGTAAGCTCCTTTGTCATAGACCGAAGCGAAGTGGGCCAAGGCCTCGGTGCTCTTCGACTTGGAGAGCAAGGTGTAATAGGAGGTGAGGTTGGCGGCCACCGTCTCCACCTGATTGGGTTGGATGTCGCCCGCCTCCAAGAAACGGAAGATGCCCTCGTTGACCATCGCCAACTGGTGCAACTGGTATTTCTGGAGCACCATCTTGTGACGGTCGAAGTCGAGCAATACCTCCATGCCACTCAGCACTTTGGTGTGACTGATTGAGGCGAAGAACTGACTCGTGGCGGCGGTGCCGACAATGCCTGCCACCATCTTACGGTGCACTTCGCGCAGGTCTTCCTGTCCCAACAGGAGGTCGGACACCTTCTTCCAAGCACGGCGGTCGGGACTCTTTTCCAACCCCGTGTCGATACCCTCTTTCTGCCCCTCGTTGCCGTCCAGCCAGATTGGTTCGGCTTGTAGGAACTGTCGGACACGGTAATCCAACTTGTTCTGCTCTGCCCACAACAACCACTCGGCAGCGGTCGGCTGGAATTGGTAGATGTTGAAGCGCGACACCAAAGCAGGGTCGAGGTCGGTCACCTGATATTCCTCACCCGCATTGACCGCTGCAATGACCCGACTGCCTGCCGGAAGGGCTCTACCTGCCAGTTTGCGGTTCAATGCTAAGTCCATGATGGTCTGCAACACCTCAGGTCGAGCGCGGTTCAACTCGTCCAGGAAGAGCACGATAGGTTGGTCCTCCTCGGGCCACCAATAGGGGGGCATGAAGACGGTGCGGCCAATCGTCTTTTCCCCATCCGACTGCATCGGACGCGGCAAACCGATCAAATCACCGGGGTCGGACATCTGCCCCAGGAAGAGTGGCACCACGCGCATGTGGCGCTGCTCGAAGTAGTGGGTCAGTATCTCCGACTTGCCGATGCCGTGCCGTCCCACCAACATGATGTTCTGAGCCGCTGGCGTCGCGTCGAGTATCTCCAGGAGTTCTTGGGTATTGAGAGGAATCATAGTAATACCTATTTAGTTTTTCAATTGCTTAATATCCTGATCCAATTCCTTGATGCTCTCCAGATGAATATGTTCATTTTCGGTCTCTTTATATTTGACATACTCCGATTCAGCTTTCTGTTTAGCCAATTCATGAGACACCTTTCCTGGACCTTCCAAAACATTATATTCGTTCAATTTCAAGATGGCATCCAAACGACTCTTCCAATCCTTCATATACATGGGACGATGGGCTAAAGCCTGAGATTCAGCAAATGCCAAATATTGCTCAACAATCAACTTGAGCGCCTTGATTTCATCTTCTTTCAGGTAGTTTTTCCCAACCAGTATATCCTGTTTCTTGACCTTATCTAAGACACTGGTTGACGTCATTCCCATCATCGGCAAAGAAGCATTCGCACGATAATAAACCAACTCGGCTGCCGTCTTCTCGCTCACGGCCCACAGCAATTTATTCTGCACCTCCTTGAAGAATTGAACGGTCATCTCGTCCGTGGGATCATAATCAATGCTTGTCTTGTATATATCCTTGATTTGCTGATAGAAAACTTTTTCCTCCAGACGTATCTCTCGAATTTTCTCAATCAGTTCTCGGAAATAATTCATTGAGGAACCTTTCTTGAAACGCTCCTCATTGAGTGCATAGCCTCGAATGAGATAGTCATGAAGTCGTCGGGTAGCCCATATTCTGAACATCGTCCCCTGTTTGGACTTAACTCGATAACCAACAGAAATAATCACATCAAGATTGTAATATTTCACCTCTTTGGATTGGGATAAGCCCTCTACAGCGCCATGCTGAGTGGTATGTCGGAATTTCCGACATACCACATCTTCTTGAAGTTCTCCTTCCGAAAAGATATTTTTAATATGTTCCGTTATCGTCGTTCGTCCTTTCCCAAAAAGCATTGCCATCTGCTCTTGGCTCAACCACACTGTTTCATCTTGAAACAGCACATCTACCTTGACATTACCGTCTTCCGACTGGTAAAGTACAATCTCATCTTGTATGGGCGCCAAGTTGTTTTCCATATCACATCTTACATTTTCACACC
>CACYQQ010000166.1 GCA_902776605.1 uncultured Bacteroidales bacterium
GCCCGTTCCAACACCAGATAGGCCGCTCCCTCACCCAAGTTAAGGCCCGCACGCGACTCATCCATCGGTCGGCAGGGAGCCGTATCCAATATCATCAACGTATTGAAGCCGTTCAAGTGGAACTTCGACAGACTTTCCGCACCGCCTACTACCACACGGTCGTATTCGCCCGAAGCAATCATCCTTGCTCCAAGGATAAAGGCATTAGCAGCGGAACTACATGCGGTCGATAGGGTCGTTGTCATCCCGAATTGCCCAAAGTAGTCGGCTATCAGGTCGGTGCTTGACCCACAATCGTGTGTCTGGATGTAATCGGACACCGAGCAGCCCTCTACCTGGGGCAAATCCCCTTTCGATGCAGCTTGAAGATAATCCAGATAGAATTGTTCGGACATATCCATGCCACCCACGGTCGTGCCATTCACGAAAGCCGTCTTTGGGAGATCTTCTCCCGACAAACGAGCCTCGTCCAATGCTTCCTTCATGGCCAGAATGCCCAACAGGGAGGTGCGCACCATGGCTTTTTCGGCAGGGATATTCAGGCGTTGAACCAATTCTTCGTTCGACAGTTTCACCTCTCCCACCATACATTCTCGGTGAGAGGTCTGCAAATAGTGGATGGGAGCGACACCTTCCCGCCCATTTCTGAGCGACAGGAAAGTCTCCTCCTTGCCAATGCCGATAGCCGAAACGACTCCTGCACCTGTGATGACTATCTTCTCATTGTTGTTCATTCCTCTTCTGTTCGGGGACGTCGATACTCCTTATTTGGTTCTATGTTCGTCGATGTAAGCAGCCATCGTGTTGACCGACTTGAAGATCTGCTTACCCTCAGCAGGATTCTGCAACTTGATGCCATAGTATTTCTCCATGAGGACAATCAGTTCCAAGGCATCAATGGAATCCAATCCAAGGCCTTCGCCGAACAGAGGCGCATCGTTATCTATGTCGTTTGGAGTCAAATCCTCCAAGTTAAGTGCATCAATAATCTGTTCCTTCAGTTGTTCAATATTCATAGTGTTGATTTATAAATTAGTTTATGTGGTTATCAATTCAAAGAGTGCCAGGTCTGCGTCGAAATCGTGGTCGTTGTTGTAATCGACCCATCCACCCAGCACCGACTTCACTCCACTATCCTGAAAGGTGGTGACAATAATCTCTTTCATCTTTGGCCAATCTTTCTCTTCCAAGATGTAGCAGGCAGTTTCGCTCTTATACTGATGGCGGATGGCAATCTCGCCTGTCACGATGTTCGAGAGCGTATAGACAAAGACCGCAGGACTTGGGAAGTAAGCTTCGGCGTCGCGTATCGTCTCTTCGTAGGCATGGTCATCGGCCATCGACCCATGTTTGCTGAAGAGCACCACGGCCCTTGTGTCCTGTCGCGTTGTTTCGGCTTCGGGAGTGAGTTCCCCTTCTGCCTCTTTTTCTTCGGTCAACAAGAGTTCCGTTGCCAGGAATCCCAACTTGCACAACGGATCCATCTTGTAGAACTTTGGATAGTTCCCTACATGTTCCTTGTAGAAAGCGGTCATTCCATCGGGCATGTCTGCTGGGGTCAACCGAAGGGTATATCGCATCTCCAAGTCGGCAATACCACTCACCTTCGGTTCTTGTGGCCAGGATACTTCCGTATTTTCCGAAAGCCGTCGATAGCCAACGGCTGCGTTACATCCACCGAAGCCCGACAGGAGTTTCAATACATCTCCCTTCGGGCAAGGCTCTTCCTCCCGTGTGACATGTATCTCGTGGGTAGTGCCCGACTCGGCAAATCCTTTCGTAGCGGGTATCCATCCCTCCTGTGCGGCATGCAAGGCAATGATAGTTTCCAAGATACCTGCGGCGCCCATCGTATGTCCATAACAACCCTTGAGGCTATAGGTAGGGACTTGCGACAAACCGGCGCGGTCAATAGCGCAGGCTTCCATCTCGTCGTTGAAGAGGGTGGCTGTTCCGTGGGCGCTGATGCACGACCAAGTGTCGGTGGGATGTCCCAATTGCTGGATGGCTCGATAACAACCCTCTCCCACTCTTGACGGATTGGAGATATGGTTGGCATCGTTGCGCATGGCACCATCCAAGAGGCACCACTCTCCTTGCGTCCGATGCTCTTCGTTCGTCAGAATCATGCAGGCGGCTGCTTCGCCCAGGTTCAATCCACACCGGTCACCATCGAAGGGGCGGCATGGTTCGGGCGACAAGGCCTTGAACGACTGGAAGCCACTCACGATGAACTTTCCCTGTACATCCATACCAGCCACGACGGCATATCGATAGGCCTTTGTACGGAGCAGACGCATCGCCAATATCTGAGCAGACAACCCACTGATGCAAGCATTCGATACCACAATGGGTCGATTGGGGTTACCGAAGTGTGAAGCAACATGTTGTGCCGAAGCACCAATGCACTCGAAGTCGGCCACGTTTCCCTTCGTGCTCGAAATGATAACTATCACCTCCTTCGACGTCATGTCTATCTCCACCCCTTTCTCCTTGGCCGATGCCAAAGCACCTCGGATAGAGCGAATCAACCCCTCTTCAAAACCGATAGATGGTTCAAAGAGCGAAGCGACAAAACTCTCCGGCACCCCAGGCAACCGGTGCTCTCGGAGGGCTGTACGCCCCTCTCGCACGGCTTGCACATTGGCTTCCGTTGTTTCGCCCAATGGGGACAGGATATTATCTGCTATGATAGAAATCATTTATAACACGTTTTTAGGTTGTGAGGTTTTGAGGTAATATACCATAAATCCTTACTAGTTTAGGTTGTGAGGTTGTGAGGTTTTAAGGTTTTGAGGTATTATACCATATATCCTTACCAGCGTAGCGACCTCACAAGCGAAGCGACCTTATAACCATATAACCTTACAAGCAAAGCAACCTCACAAGCGAAGCAACCTTACAACCTCATAACCTTACCAGCGTAGCGACCTTACAACCTCACTCTCTCAAATCGCCGTCTTCATCTCCGCCTTGGCGATGACGTCACCACTTCCGTCGCGGACGGTTGCAGCAAATGCCACCATGCCGAAAGCCTCGGCGATAATCTCAATACGCGTAGTGAGAACCTCTCCCACTTGGGGATTTCGTTTTACCTTCATGCCACGTATGGAACCCACGAAACCCATCTGAACGGGTTGATGCAGGACATACTTATAGTAGTATCCGATACGTGCGGCGCTTGTTTGTGCGATGTTCTCAATCAAACCGCAGGTTCTCAGTTTCCCGTCTTTCACCAACAGGTTGTCGGCCTTCACCTCAAACTGGGTTTCTGCGGCGTCGTTGTCATACTCTGTCAAAGCATCGACCATGATGAAAGGTGGATGCTGTGGCAGGAGTTCCTTAATGTTGTTTTTTTCCATAACTTCATAATACCTAATAACGTACAAAATCAAAGTAATTAAACCATTGTGTCGGATAACGGTCCACCATCGCCGACATCAAGTCAGCAAATTGTTGTGCCAATCGCTGCATTCTGAGGGGCTTCGGCAAGTCATTATCGGGCATCAAGATATAACTAAACACTCGGTAAGTGTTCCAATTCTCTTTCATCACAAAGACGGGCACAACGGGCAAGTCACGGGTCACAGCCATCTGAAAAGGTCCGACGGGCAGATCTGCCGTACCACCCATGAAGGCGCAGGGCAACGACTTGGTCGAACCGAACACCCGATCGCCCGGCATACTGGCTATGTGTCCTTCGCGGAGGGCGTTATTGAGCACAAAGACGTGACTCATATCCGATGCCACAGGCACCATCTCGATACCGTTCTCGCGGAACATCTTCTGACGATTGAGCATCATGGTCTCTGTCTCACCCATGAAGACCAACGGATACATCTTCTTGCGCTCCTGACGCATCGAGTAACCGGCCAGTTCGTAGTTACCCATGTGGCAACTCAGTTGGACGAATCCCTCCTCTTTCTTTCCCAAGGCGAGATACTCGTTCCGACATGCCTCATCAAAGACGAATTGATATTTCTTACCACCAAAGGCGGCAAAGCGGTCGATGACGACCTGACCGAAGCGGTAGTGGTTCATATAGACATGACCGAAAGCACGATACCACGATTCCTTGCGGCAACGGCGATAGAAGTGGTACATGGTGATGTAACCGGCATGTCCGAAAAGCATGTAGAACAAGATGACGACCGACATGATGGCATAGATGACGCGCTGGTCAACGACCGACAACCAACAGATCAACGTACGCTGCATCCAAGGCATTCCGCCTGTCGTACCTTTCCAATTATCATGTTCCAAACTCATTCGCCACTCTTTATCTTCTTTAGGGTACTTCTAATAATTGTCATTCTGAACGAAGTGAAGAATCTCTATCCTCGTTTTACGAATATCAGAGATGTTTCGGCTACGCTCAACATGACATTTTTAGAACATCCCTTTACTTCTTTATCTCCCGATATCACTCCGAGAGTTTGCACACTAGGATGCAATGTCCCTGTTGTCCCACTTCGTCGTGGATGGTCTCTACCTTCAATCCGGCAGCTTCCACGCAGGCAGTCATATCCTCGGTGTTGTACATCTTACTGTTTCCGTTGGCGATGTCGGCAAAATAGACACTCGTCATGGTGAGGCACATAGCGGCCGTCTCATACTTCTGGCGGTCCCACAAGGTCTCCATGATGCACACGCGGCTGTCCTTGTCCATCACCTGTGCCACACGCTTCAGGATTGAGACAATCTGCTCCATGCTGAAGCAATCCAGGAACTGACTCATCCAAACGACGTCGTAGTGCTGTCCGCCTTGGAAAGCCTCGTTGGGGTCGAGCAGATTCATGCCGATGCCCGAGATGCGTTCGGCACCCTCCTTGCCTGCCACGTTGCGGCGCATCATCTCCAACTGCTGAGGCAGATCGACGATGGTCACCTTCACCTCTGGGTCATAACCAACACATTTCATCGCCCATTTGCCGGTGTTTCCGCCCACGTCGAGCAACGACTTGACGGGTTGCTGGCACACTTGCCCCTTCTTGCCCTCCTTGTCGCCAAAGATGAGCTTCAAGGCATCGGGGAAAGCCGAATCGCTATAGAAATGGTCGAATCCGAACCAACTCTTCTGCACCTGCTCGGGCAAGGAAGACAATCCCTCATAGACGGTCGGCCAGTCGCCAAAGTGCTTCAACCCAGCAGGGTATCCTTGGGTCAATGCCTCGTCCAGATGGAAAAGGCCCTCATAGTTCACGTCATGGTTGAAGTCGGTGTTGGCTCTCGTTGCCATGTCGGTAAGGAAGAACCACCCCACTTTCGAGAGGGTGTAGCGGTCGGTCTTCACATCCACCTTGACGGTACCGATGCTCAACGAACCCTCCAGCAAGATTTTCAAGGCATAGTCACTCAGTTTTGTTGCTTCGGCCAACTCGGCGCGCGTCATACCACCATC
>CACYQQ010000167.1 GCA_902776605.1 uncultured Bacteroidales bacterium
CATTTCAATGAGAAGCATTATGAGCATATTCATTATATGCATATTATTCAATTCCTCAATCGTTGGAGGTTTTCAAAGCATTTTTCGATGCAAACCGTGCTGGATTCTTTGACCAGTATGCTCCTCAACGCAGTCATATCTGGTATTCGATCTACAACTATGCAGGTCATCCTGCCGATCAGAACACGCTCTCGGCCTACAACTATGAGTTGGAGGATCCGAACCTCAACTACCAGTTGACCGAGCATTCGCTCAACATCGACCGTTGTCCTGCCCGCAACCCAATGTTGCTTTCGGCTGCCACTGCCAACCTGGTGGAATTCATCAACTACGATACCGACGTTGACCTCTTGGCCAATCCTCGTGTGCTGGATATCCGCACTCCGGGTGCCGCCCGTAAGTTGGATCGCGGTGCCTTCGAGACGTGGGTACTCGGCAACGATACCGTTGGTCAGAATGTCTTTACCGATGTGGACTACGGCCACTATTATGGCAACTACTATCCACACGAGGGTAGCGTGGTCTATCTGTTGGAGAACAGTAACCTGATTTCCGAGGCGCACAGTCTCCTGCCGGGTTATCTGTTGGTCAAGAGAGGTGCTTCGCTCTATGCACATGGTCAGACCGTCAAGGCTTCGTACGTTGCCGTCGAACGTGACATGAAGAAGAGCGGTGCGGTTGTCGCTGTGCCTTATGCCATGGACTACAACTTCTGGCAGAACACTTCTCATGGTCCAGCCACCTATTCTTACGATGGCAACGGTGTCCTGACCCTGGTTCCGGATGCCAACACCACTGCTTCGACCTACAATGGCAGTGTCCGCGCCGAAGCTCGTTACCAGATACAGAATCAGAACTCTCCTTGCTGGGACCTTGTGGCACGTGATGCTGAACCTGTCAAGGCTTGCCAGGGTGTCTTCTTCACTTGCAGCAAGGACGATGTATATCGCTTCACGGGCAAGGGCGGTTCGCTCAAGAGCTATATCTACTCCGAGCAACCTCAGGTGGATGGCGACGGCAACCTCATCACGGTGGCTAAGTCGGTCATCCTGGAGCAGAACAACAACGCTCCGCTGGATGGCAAGGGCAACCTGACGGCCGACGAAGATATGGGTTGGAACTGCTTCGGCATTCCTTATCTGGTGAGTGAGTACAAGCCTTATCTGGCTGCCTACGATGCTCAATACAACACCACCGCTTCCAGCGTCGAGTACATGATGCACTTGCCGAAACAGCTCTGGCTCTATTACGATGGCTTGCAGATGTTGAACGACTTCGGTCAGGTCAACAGCTGGACCACCGACGACGCCATCAACTACGCCGGCTTCTATGCCGCTCCATCTTGGAGTGCCGAAGCCGCCGACTGGCATCTGGCCACCGCGCCACGTCTCTGGGTGGGTGAAGGTATGTTTGCTCAGACCGCCTCTTTCGCCGACGAGGATCTGCGCTTCTATCTGCCTATCTTCCGTGCTTCGCAAGGGGCTGCTCCAATGCGCAAGCAGGTTCGCTTCTATGTCGGCAACGGCATCGAGGAAGAGTTGGACCGCACCGAGGCGCTCAAGCAGACTATCTACGACCTCCAGGGTCGCAAGGTACAGTCTCCTTCTCAGCATGGTGTCTATGTCATCAACGGCAAGCGAGTTTGGCTGTAAGGTTCCAAGGTTCGCAATCGCGGACCTTGGGAGTTAACCGGAGTTAAAAGGAGTTATCGCTTCGCTCAAGGAGTTAACGGACGAATGAAACTGACCTTTCGTTATTGGAGTTAACCGGAGTTAAAAGGAGTTATCGCTTCGCTCAAGGAGTTAACAGACGAATGAAACTGACCTTTCGTTATTGGAGTTAACCGAAGTTAAGAGGAGTTATCGCTTTGCTCAAGGAGTTAACAGACGAATGTCGTCTTATGCTAAGGTTGCCCTTCCGCACTGTCGTTCTTGTCTCTGTCTCGCTTGGTTCACCTCACTTTCAAAGTGCCTTCTTTGAAAAGAACGAAAAAGAACCAAAAAAGAACGGAAAAAGAAAGCAAAAAGAACGCAACTCCGTGACGACGTAAGACGGTCGTCAATTGACAATTGATAGTCCAGAGCTATCGTCCGTTAACTCCACAGCCACAGGCTGTTAACTCCTGCTACCTACAATTAACTCCTTGTTTGAGTAAGTCTAAATAGTAATTTGATAATCTATATGTTCAGATTTTTATTCCATAGTTTGAAGTCGTGGATAGTGGTTGCTGTCTTGTCGATAGCAGTCGGACAGGCAGTGGCAGAATCGAGTCTGCCGGAGCCCTTCATTCAGGTGACGCCTTCGGTGGTCAACATGGCTATCGGTGCCACCAAGGAGGTGACGGTCGAGTTGGGCGACTACGCGGGTCAGGTCACTGCCGTGGTGAACGATCAGGACTTGGCGTATGTCTCGCAGAAGACTTTCGACCCAATCAATCGTCTCTATATCTTCACGGTGACGTCGTTGGCTGAGGGTGAGACTTTCCTTCGCCTTTCCTTTGAGGCGACGCTGGAATATACGTCGAAAGTCATTGACATCCCCGTCAACGTACTGCACCTGTATCAATATACGCTTCAGGTGGTCAATGCTCCGCAATACGGTGTCTCCATCGACATCTGGGGCATCAACTATACCGGTAGCACGGTCTTCAACTCGTCGCGCACTTCGATTGCCGAGAGCGATGTCGAAGTCAAGTATCTGCCCAGCTACAGTTCTGCGGTCACAATCGACGATAAGGTCATCACGGTGACCTACACGTTGAAGCAGCCTTCGCACGGTTCGTTCTTGCGCCTGCGTAATTACAGTTGTGGTCTGTATGCCTCTTTGTCGGCCGACGGGACAGCGTTGACGATGGGCGAGGAGGGAAGTTCCAGCATCATCTACTTCGACGAGGAGGGCCGTTTCCTCTTCTACCAGAACGGGCAGTTTGTTTCGGCCACCAACCGCATGGCGGCTATCAGTGCTGCCGCCTCGGCAAGCACCTTCACCTTTACGCAAGGCACGGGCGACTACTCGGAGTGTTTCAGCATCCGCAGCAACGAGGGTAAGTACCTGCTCGGTTCGGCGTCGGGTACCACGACGGGCACGGCTGCCGGTAGCGATTATGCCTTCTGGCACGTCGAACTCCTGGAGGCGCTGCCTGTCTCCGTCTCGGCTTCGGGCTATGGCTATGCCACACTCTATAGTCCTGTGCCGCTGGAGATTCCGGGTGGTATGTCGGCCTACTATGTGGACCGCGAGACCAGTTCCACCGGCGTATCGGGCAACACGTCGGTCGAGCATCTGTTGCACCTTCACCAGCTGTTGTCGGTCATTCCAGCAGGCACGCCTGTCATCCTGGTGGGTGTTCCTGGCACAACCTACGACTGCTACATCCGTTACGGCAACAATCAGGCGCGGCCTGCTTCCACCTCCAACATCCAGGGTCATTGTGCAGCGCAAGTCACCACCAACGTTCGTGCGGGCGGTACGGTCTTTGCGCTCCAACCTGCTCAGGGCAAGGAGACGGTAGGTTTTTACCCTTGGACACAGACCATCCTGCCGGGCTTCAAGTGCTATTTCCGGGAGGCCACGACGTTGGGCGCCTCGTCCTATCGTCTGGTCTTCGAAGGCGATGATATCACTACCGCCTTGCACCGCCTTGCTGTCGAGGAGGAGGAAGAGAAGGCGGTCTATAACCTCTGTGGTCAGAAGGTCGCCGACAGCCTGGTCGGTCTTCCTGTCGGCATCTACATTTGCAATGGTCGCAAGGTCGTTGTCCGGAAGTAAATCCCCGTTCATCCTATTCGTCAGTATTTATTGTAAGGATTCTCTCCCCCGACAAATAGACTTTCACGATACATTCATTCTCCCCGAAAGACCTTTTCCGTCCTTCGGGGGGAATATTTTTTGCTGAAAACTCCAACTAAGCGTTGCGCGTTGCAGCGTTGCACTCCGATTTTAAATGGAGGGCATGCCAAAAAAGAATTAAAAACTTTGAGAAAAGATTTTTCGGACATCCTTCGGTGAGGGTTCGGAATGCCTTCGGGGTGGTCTCTATGATTGTAAGGAGAGGAAATGACTATGAAATTGGGTTTTTGATAGAAAAAGCATCTAGAGACAAATAGGACACGGTATTATGTCTTATAGAGTTTTAGCGGAAAGCAATAGTATGAAATGAAGATGTATGGAATCTCTTATACTTGGAGTGATATATAGTTGGGTGTAAGGGTAAGCAGCAAATTCCATTACTCCTTACTCTCTTAATACCCAGATGCTCACTTCATACAGCAGATAGAGCGGCACGGTGACCAGACCGAGGGTGAAAAGGTCGGGCGGAGTGATGACGGCCGCAACAATCATGATGGCGACAAAGGCATGGCGACGGTAACGGCGCATCAAGTCGCTGGTAATCAGTCCGACACGGCCCAGGAACCAGCAGACCAAGGGCAATTGGAAGACCAGACCCATCATGAAGGTCAGGGTGGTGAACGACGAGATATAACTACCCAGCGTAATGGTATTCTCCACCACATCGGACACTTGATAGGTGCCCAGGAAGCGGAACGAAATAGGGAAAAGCACGAAATAGTTCATCAACACACCCACCACGAACAGACCATACATCACCGCGCCGACACGCACGGCAAGACGTTTCTCGTGGTCGTAGAGGGCAGGCATCACAAATCCGAACAGTTCCAACAGCACATAGGGTGAGGCCAACAGCGCCGCCACATAGAACGAGGTCGAGAGGTGCGCCATGAACTGACCCGACAGTTCGGTGTTGATGAGTTGCACCCGATAGGGCTCGAACACAAAGGCACTGCCGCAACGATGCAGCAGTGCCTCGATATATCGGAAAGTGACAAAGTCGTACTCCTTGGGTGCCAACAAGATAGCGAAAACCTCCTCCTTGAAGCAAAACACACCCACCGTAATGACCGACAGAACGCACACAAGACGCCACAGCATCTTGCGCAACACCTCAAGGTGCTCTGTAAGCGGCATGGTGGGAAGCATTCAGTGCGAAATGAAAAATGAAGAATGAAAAGTGAAAAATTGACCGAAGAAGTCGAGATTTACTTCTTTTCGTTTTCGTTAACTTTTTCGTTTTGGTTTTCGTACGAAGTTTTGTTTTCGTTGTCAACGACATCCTTCCCGTTCATGCCATCCTTGAAACTCTTGACACCCTTGCCGATGCCGTTCATGAGTTCAGGAATCTTCTTGCCGCCGAAGAGCAGCAGAACGACCAACAGGATGACAACAATCTCGGTAGTGCCAATAAAGAGAAATGGAATATTCATAACGATGGTATTTATGTAAGTTCCTCTGATTATCAACACATAGCACCCGGAAGGGTGGCTATCGCAGTTGACTAAAAGAGGGATTGGAGTGCAAAAATAGATAAAAAAAC
>CACYQQ010000168.1 GCA_902776605.1 uncultured Bacteroidales bacterium
TATTCCCCCTGTAAGGATAAAAAAAACGTGTCTCCATCCTGCCGAGGGAGGAGACACGCTTTATGATAAGTACTGAGTGCTAATTACGATAAGCACAGAGTGCTGGGAACAGTATTACTCGATGGTGAAGCCGACGGTGATGTAGTTGGCCATCCACTTGTGAGCCTTACCACCCTCAAACTTCTGGAAGTTCATCAAGTCAGGCTGGAACTCGTAGCCGAGATAGACCTGGCCGAGGTGAACACCAGCACCGAACTGGCAACCCAACTGGAAGATGTTGGCGCGGTTGTCACGGCCACCCATGTCGTCCTTGCTGAGCCAGTTTGTCTTGGTGCCATAAGCCTTGGTTTTGGCCAAGAAGTTGACCTTGAAGTTAAGACCTGCGAAACCGCTGATGGCCACCTTGTCGTTGATCTCGAACTTATAGACACCGTTGACAGGAATAGCAAAGTTCATGTAGGTGCTCTTCACCTCACCATTAGGGACATCCATAGCGCCATGAGCCCAAGTGAGGTTGGCACCCGACTCAACAAAGATAGGCAGTTCGTCGGTCACTGAGAAACCGAGGACAGCACCTAAAGTAACGCCCTTAGGTTCAATATCCTTACCAGCGACTGCTGAATTCGTCATAAAATGTGATACATAACTTGCCTGCAAACGGGTGTAATCCTGTGCCCAAGCGGCACTGACTGAGAGCACGGCGGCTACTGCCAAAGCAAAAATCTTTTTCATAATCAATAATTTTAATTTAGTTAGTTGGAAAAGAGACAATATTATATAATTATATAGTAGTTAATGGGAGTTAGAAGGAGTTAACAGCCTACGGCTGTGGAGTTAACGGACGATACTATGGTGAAACGAAAGTGTTTGGAATAGCTTGAACAAATGTCTGTTAACTCCCGTTATCTCCCTTTAACTCCAGTTAACTCCCCAAGTCCTTAATACGCATTCTTGTCCCCCACAATCATGTTGATGACGGTGAGGAAGATGATCTGGAGGTCCAGGAAAGGCGACCAGTTCTCGATGTACCAGATGTCCTTCTTGATACGTTCCTCCATCTGCCAGAGTTCGCGGGTCTCGCCACGCGAGCCGGTGACCTGCGCCCAACCCGTGATGCCGGGGCGCACCCAGTGGCGAACCATGTATTTGTCAATGAGTTCGGAGTACTCCTTGGTGTGCTTCACCATGTGCGGACGAGGTCCGACGACCGACATGTCGCCCTTGAAGACATTGATGAACTGAGGCAGTTCGTCGATGCTATAACGGCGCAGGAAGTCACCGAACTTGGTCTTGCGGGGGTCATCCTCGGTGGCCTGGAGTTCGTCCGACTGCTTGTTGACCTTCATGCTGCGGAACTTGATACAGATAAATTCCTTGCCGCCCAGGCCGCTGCGACGTTGGTAGAAGAAGACGGGACCGGGCTGGAAAATCATGCCGAGCAATGCCACGATAAGGTATATCCACCAGAAACAGGTGATGAGGAAGAGACCGGAGATGACGATATCGAAGGTACGTTTGATGATGCGGTTGGTGAGACTGCCCGACAGTTGGTCGTTGCGGATGGTGAGCACCGGCACACTACCCAAAATCTCCATGTTCATGGTGCGTTTCAAGTAGTTACGCACGTTGGGCACCGAGTAGAAGTGGCAACAGGTGTGCTCGCAGGTATTGATGATGGGCACAATCTGCTTGGCCATGGAGGAGGGCAAGGCGCAATAGAGTTGGTGCACATGGTTCTCCTGCAGGTAGGTATGGATGTCCTCGATGGTGCCGAGGTAGTTCATCTTGTCCTTGAAGTTCTCGACTGGCGTGTCGTTGAAATAGCCCAGGATGTAGTAACCGTAGATCTTGTTCTGCATCTCGGACCAGAGTTCCAGGATATTGTCCGAGAAACCGACCAGGACGACATACTGGCGGTTGCGACCCGAACTACGCAAAGACCATAAGGCCCAACGCAAGAAGTAACGTTGGAGAATCAACGCCACGGTGAGGCAAAGGAAGTAAGGAACGAGGAGTGAAAAGTGGACCGAAATGCCCCAGATGGAGTAGAGTCCCGTCGAGAAATAACCACGCTTGTCGAACACCACGAGGAAGGTGACGAACAACAAGACCATCACCGAGACCGCCATCACCACGTTGCCGGTGATGTTGCCACCTCGGGACGAACGATAGAAATAGGCAATAGGGCGAACCCACACACCCACCATGTAGGACATCATGATGGCCATGACCATCCATCCGAACAAGGGGGATATATGGAAAGGGGCGTCTCCTTCGGGCGTGAGGTTATCGTAGAAGAACACGTAGAAGAGCAAACTGACGGTAACCAATTCGCTCAGATAGACGCCAAACTTCAGTAATGCAGGTACTTGTGATTGAAACTTCATCATGCAAACAAAGACACACGGGTCAGTCTAATAGCTAAGGGAAGTGACAGAGAAGTGACAGGGAAGTGACAAGGAAGTGACAAGGACAAATGCTCCAGTTCGCGCACTTCTATTTCGCGCAGAGTGGAAAGAAGTGGAATTGAGGCTTTTGCTTTCAAACTACTTTACCCTTTACTCTCTCCTCTCTACACTCTCCTCTTCACCCTTTACTCACTACCCTCTCTCCTCACACCGAGACCTCGCCCTTGATGGCGGGGTGACACTGATAGCCCTCCAGGACGATATCGGACATCTTGAAGTCGCGGATATCGTGCACCTCTGGGTTGAGGCGCAAGGTGGGGAGGGGGAATGGCTGGCGAGAGAGTTGTAACTTCACTTGTTCCACATGGTTGAGATAGATATGGGCGTCGCCCAAGGTATGTACAAACTCGCCCGGTTGCAGACCAGTGACCTGTGCCACCATGAGGAGCAACAAGGCATACGAGGAGATGTTGAAAGGCACCCCGAGGAAGAGGTCGGCCGAGCGCTGGTAGAGTTGGAGAGACAACTTTCCGTTGGCGACAAAGAACTGGTAGAAACAATGGCAGGGAGGCAATCCCATCTGGTCAATCTGTGCCACATTCCAGGAGCAGACAATGAGGCGACGGCTGTTCGGGTTGGTGCGAATCTGCTCGATGACATTCATAAGTTGGTCAATATGACCACCGTTGTAGTCATCCCAGGCACGCCACTGGTGGCCATAGACAGGACCGAGTTCGCCGGTCTCGTCATCACCCCATTCGTCCCAGATATGGACATTTTTCTCTTGGAGCACCTTCTTGTTGGTCGAACCACTGATGAACCACAAGAGTTCCTCGAAGACGCCACGGGTAAAGACTTTCTTGGTGGTTACCAAGGGGAATCCTTGACTCAAGTCGAAGCGCATCTGATAACCAAAGATACCGAGGGTACCTGTGCCAGTGCGGTCGTCCCTGCGAACTCCCTCTGTCAATACCTTATTCAAAAGGTCCAAATATTGTTTCATTTTGATATTTTTCGTTAAATATGGGGCAAAGATATAAAAAATTTTGTATATTTGCACCCGCAATAATTATTTTTTTGCACAAAACATCGAAATTGACGAAGAATGCGACATATCTTACACATTTTCTTTTGCTTTTTAGGACTTTGCGTCACCTATAGTTGTTCTGGAGGACACGAGGGAGCCGCCGATGCCCTGGAAGGAACAGAAATACCGTCGATGATAACGTATGACGTGTCGATGCTCATTTCGGACTCGGGGGTCATCAAGTACCGCGCCCTCACTCCGACTTGGATTCGCTATGAAGAGGAGTCGAAGGAGGCCTACCAATATTTCCCCGACGGCATCGAGTTCGAGAAGATTGACACGACCTTCTCTACGACCGAGAAAATCATTGCCGACACCGCCTACAACTGGGAGAACCAGCAACTGTGGCACCTCATCAAGAACGTCGAGGTGACCAGCGTGAAGGGAGAACGATTCGTCACCAACGACCTCTACTGGGACATGCGCCGACATGAGGTTTACAGTGACTCGTTCATCCACATCGAGCGTGCCGACAACATCATCGAGGGATATGGTTTCAAATCGACGGACGACTTCTCCAGTTACACCATCCGAGAAACCAACGGCATGTTTAATGCGAAGGAAGAAGGCCAAAAGTAATTAAGGGAAGTAAAAGGGACGTTTGAAAAAGAAGTGACAAGGAAGTGACAGGGACGATAGTTTTGGAGGCTAAAGGGCTCTGCGAGCCGCTAAAAGTGCTTGGCACACTAATAGCCTTCGGCGCTAACAGAAATTTTCAACTTTCAATTTTCAATTGATTCAATCGTCCATTAACTCCTTGAGCGAAGCGATAACTCCCGTTAGGGATGTTCTAAAAATGTCATGTTGAGCGTAGCCGAAACATCTCTGATATCAGTAAAACGAGGATAGAGATTCTTCACTTCGTTCAGAATGACAATTATTAGAAGTATCCTTACAAACGCCCCTTCCTTGCTACCACAGCAACTATGTTATACACATCCATACTGATTACCATATTGTTCAGTGCCTTCTTCAGTGGCATGGAGATGGCATTCATATCGGCCAACCGCGTCCGACTGGAGTTGGACAAACAGAACGGGGGGCTGATTGCCCGTGCGCTGAACTACTTCTATAGCCATTCGGAGAAATTCATCTCGACGATGTTGGTGGGCAACAACATCGCCCTCATTGTGTACGGCATCTTCATGGCCCAACTGATTGAAGAACCGATACGTAACTATGTATCGGAGAACGACTTCCTGGTGGTATTGATCCAGACATTGGTATCGACCATCATCATCCTCTTCACCGCCGAATACCTTCCCAAGACGGTGTTCAAGATCAACCCGAACGGCATGATGCGTGCCTTTGCCTTGCCCATTGCCGTCATCTACTGGTTGCTCTACCCGATCTCGACATTGGCGACCTGGCTCAGTCATGGCATCCTCCGTATGGTGGGTATGCCAATACGGAAAGAGCGACCCGGTTCGTTGACCCGTGTGGATCTGGATTACTTTGTGCAACAGGGCATTGACTTCAACGAGAACCAAAACGAGAACGAAAACCATAACGAAAACGAAAACGAAAACCATAACGAAAACGAGAACGACAATCAGGAGTTGCGCCTCTTCCAGAATGCGTTGGATTTCTCTAACGTCAAGGCGCGCGACTGCATGATTCCGAGGTCGGAACTGACGGTCGTCTCCATCGACGCCTCGTTTGCCAAGTTGAACCACCTCTTTGTCGAGACGGGCTACTCCAAAATCCCTGTCTATAAGGAAGATATCGACAACCTGGTGGGCTATATCCACTCCTCCGAGATGTTCCGCAAGCCCCATCAGTGGCAACAGAAGATCATTCCTATCCCCTTTGTACCGGAGACCCTCGCAGCACCTAAAGTGTTGAGGATGTTGATGGAACAGAAGAAATCCATCGCCGTCGTGGTG
>CACYQQ010000169.1 GCA_902776605.1 uncultured Bacteroidales bacterium
GTAAACCTTCGTTTCGTTAAGGACGTGGCTATCTATCTGGAAGAAGACATCCGTCTGGACATGGATGCTCTATCCGATATGAATGTATCCATTTTCGAAGACTGTGCACCACGTAGCCGTAAGACAAATAGTATATATACACTCATAAAGTATTTGAAGAATGAACGACATCTATAATATGATGCTCCAGGAGCATGATTTGTCCACCGCCGACAGCCGACGAAATGCTGCCTACGAAGTAATGCAACAAGTCGTGCTGGGCGGTTTGTATCGTGGTGGTTTCTTCAAGGAAGCGGCTTTCTATGGAGGAACGTGTCTGCGCATTTTTCACAAACTTGGCCGATATTCCGAGGACATGGATTTCTCTCTACTTGAGAAAAACCCCGAATTTCGCTTTGAGGATTACTTTCAGGCCATTGTTGAAGAAGCAAAACTGTTGGGCCGAGAGGTTGTAATAAGCAAGAAGGAAAAGGCAACGTTTGGCAAGGTAGAGTCGGCCTTCCTGAAAGACAACACGGAAGTCTATAACCTTTCATTTCAGACAGAGAAGAGTTTGAAGATTAAGATAGAGGTAGATACCTGCCCTCCGTTGGGCTTCGCAACAGAGCAGAAACTGCTTATGTTGCCTTTCTCGTTTAACACAAGGTGCTTTACCCTGCCTTGTCTCTATGCTGGCAAGATGCATGCCTTGGTGTTCCGAGCATGGAAGAACCGCATCAAGGGACGCGATTGGTACGACTTTGAATGGTACGTTCGTCATCGTACGCCGCTGGACTTCAAGCACCTTCAGCTTCGAACAAGAGAATTCAACGGCATACAACTGACGAAAGAACTCTTTATGGAAAAATTGAAAGAACGTCTTGCCACGGCCGACATCGCAATGGTAAAGCAGGATGTTGAACCTTTCATCATCGACAAACGAGAACTTGACATTTGGTCAAACGACTATTTCCTTCAATTGGCCGACATGATACGGTTTGAATAAGAGGATGCACGGAGTCGCTACATACAATAAGGACGAAAGAGCCACGTTCCCCTAAGAAAATGTTAAAATAGTCGTGATTTGTACAGAAAACAAAGAAAATATTGGTTTACTGTACAGATTACGACTATTGGTAGTTATATTTTATATTGTATTACTCAAAGATACCCGTTGTCCGAGAGGGAGTAGT
Source organism: uncultured Bacteroidales bacterium (assembly GCA_902776605.1). GTDB lineage: Bacteria > Bacteroidota > Bacteroidia > Bacteroidales > UBA3663 > Liminaster. Next base: position 1,173 of record CACYQQ010000169.1, read on the forward strand.
ATTTGCCGTCGGCAATGATGATGTGGTCCAGGAGGCGGACGTCGATAGTGTGGAGGGCCTCTTTAACCTTCTCGGTGATTTCGATGTCCTGGCGGCTGGGTTTGAGGCCGCTTTGGGGGTGGTTGTGACAGAGGGCAACGGCCGATGCCATGTACTCGATGGCGGGACGACAGACTTTCTTGAGGTCGCACCCCGAGAAGTTGACGCCGCCCTCGCTGATGCGCTTCTTGAAAAGCGGCTTGCCATTGTTGCTGCAATAGATGGCCCAGAGTTCCTCGTGGTCCAGTTGCGACATGGGTTGGTTGAAGATGTTGAACACCTTCTCGCTTGAGTCGATGATGCAGTTGTTTTCCTGTTGTTTCTGGAGTTCGTTCTGGTGGCGTAGGCCCAGTTCGAGGGCTGCCTGAATCTGGCATAACTTGGCAGGGCCGATGCCCTGCATGACGGCTTGTTTCTCTTCGTCGGTGCCACGCAACAGGGTGTGGCTCAGGGTGATGAGGCTGCCATCGCAGAGGTTGAGCAGTTCGCGCGCCATATCGACGGCGGTCTTGCCCTTCTTGCCCGTGACCAAAAGAATGGCCAACAGTTCTGCATCTGTTAGTGAAGCAGCCCCGTTGGCCATCATTTTCTCACGCGGACGGTCTTGTGCATCCCATTCGGTGATTACCATATTGGTATATGTTGTTAAGTCGATTACTTAGCACGCTCTACGTAGCTGCCGTCGCGGGTATCGACAACGATCTTGTCGCCCTGCTTACAGAAGAGAGGAACCATGACGATGCCGCCGGTCTCTACAGTAGCCTTGGTGAGGGTGTTGGTAGCGGTGTTGCCCTTAACGCCTGGCTCCATCTCGGTGATTTCGAGAACGGTCTTGACTGGCATTTCGGCAGTAAGGATGGTCTCGGTAGAGGCATCGCTGACAACTTCAACGATATCACCTTCCTTCATGTACTGACCACCGATGATCATGTCCTTGTTGATGTTGACCTGGTCGAAGGTCTCCTGGTTCATGAAGACAGCATCGTCGCCGTCCATGTAGAGGAACTGATAAGGGCGGTGCTCAACGCGAACGTCCTCAAGGACTTCGCCGATGTTGAAGCGCTTCTCTACTACATATCCAGAAACAACGTCCTTCAACTTGGTGCGCATGAAGGTGTTGCCCTTACCTGGTTTAACGTGGAGGAACTCCACAACTACTTGAAGTTTGCCGTCGAGACGGATGACGGTGCCGTTTTTGATGTCCTGTGACTTGATTGCCATAGTTTGTTCGATTTATTGTTTGTATTATTTGTCAAATTCGATAGGGGGAGAATCCCTTTTTGTGCAATTCGCGGTGCAAAGATAGCAAAAAAATGGAATATTCACAAAGAAATGTAAAGTTTTTTCTTAAAATATTTGGTGGTTTGGGAAAAAAATGCTACTTTTGCACCCGCAATTCAGCAAATTATTATGAACTATATAAAAATTCAAGCGCTATGAAGATGACTTTCCAGCCTCACAACCATCGCCGTTTGCACAAGCATGGTTTCCGCGCACGCATGGCTACTAAGAACGGTCGCCGTGTCCTTGCTGCCCGTCGTGCAAAGGGTCGCAAGAACCTCACCGTTGGTGACACCATGCGTTAATGCTTAAAGAGGCATAAGAAATGGATTGGGACTGCTCAAGGGTGACCTTCGGCAGTCTTTGTTTTTTCTTGTGACCAGAACATTCGATTTCCCGAAGGGTGGCCGAACCCTCACCGAAGGGTCACCGACCGCATCGCTCGGTTTCCTTAAAGGCTCATAATAGTCTCATAATACCTACATAATAGGGGCATAAGTAGTTGTTCAAAATTAATTTATATTTCAGTGATGTTCATTATTACTATCTTTTTCACTCTTGGGCGCATCTTTCAGCTTTGTCCTCAGGCACAATGACTACATTGCGCCATCGGTCAAAACAGAAATCTGCATCCCAATAGAAGAAAAATATAGTTAATTAATTTTGACCACCTACTTACTTTGTAACACTTCTTGTTTACGCAGATGAAAACACGAATCGTAAGTCTTTTGAAGTCGCTCAACGAGGGCGTCTATGAGAAGGAGTCGGAACTCGGACTCTCGCTGCTGGCTGCCTTGGCCGGTCAGAGCATCCTGCTGTTGGGCCCTCCCGGTGTGGCCAAGAGCATGGTGGCGCGTCGCCTGAAGTTTGCTTTTGCCGATGCCCGATCGTTCGAGTATCTGATGTCGCGTTTCTCGACCCCCGACGAGATCTTCGGTCCGGTTTCTATCAGTCGGTTGAAGGCTTCCGATCGCTATGAACGTTGTGTCGATGGCTATCTGCCAACGGCCGATGTGGTCTTCCTGGACGAGATCTGGAAGGCAGGTCCTGCCATACAGAACACCCTGCTGACGGTCATCAACGAGAAGACTTACCTGAACGGACAGACGCAACTGCATCTGCCGCTCAAACTCCTGATTGGTGCCAGCAACGAGTTGCCCACTCAAGGGGAGGGGTTGGAGGCCTTGTGGGACCGTTTCATCCTCCGTCTGGTGAGCAAACCCATTGAGAATGAGAAGCATTTCTATGCCATGCTCCAGGGGGGAGATGTGTCCGACCCGGTACCTGCCGAACCCTTCACGGCCGACGAGTATCAGGCGCTGCAACAACAGATTGACCAAGTCAAGTTGCCCGACGATGTGCTCCGTGCCATCACCGCCTTGCGCCGTTCGTTGCAAGATGTGGCTATCCCCGACCAGGATGTGCATCGCACGCTCTATGTGAGCGACCGACGTTGGGCACGCATTGCCCGATTGCTCCGTACGTCAGCCTTATTGCATGACCGTCAGGAGGTTACGTTGGCCGATCTCCAGGTGGCTGTCCATGCCCTTTGGGTGGAACCCGACGAGATTCCAGCGGTCAGCCGTTTGGTGGCCGATGCCCTTTTCGTTGATTATCAGAGTCGTCTGGACGAGATGAGCACCGCCGTCGGTCGCTCCATGAAACACCTCCAGGTGCGCGAATCGATGCAGTTGGCCCATAGCCGAGGCGACCATCGTGACGACGACCTCCTTATCTACGATGGCTTCTATTATGGTTTGGACGATGCTGCCGGTGGCAGTTCGGCAGGAACGGCTCCCTCCTTATTTATATATGTGACCGATTTCCGCTCCATGCCATCGCACACCGCCAACGAACCCGCCATTCGTGGCGTGATGTACACCGACCCCCGTTGTCCGCGCCGCAAGGTCATCCGCGCTTACACCAATCCCGACAACCTGGATGTGCAGGGCGTCGAACTGACTCGTGTCAACCTCTATCGCAACAATACGTCGCTCTTTATCAACGGCATACGTCACTCCATGCGTCGCGGGGCATCGGGCGCCCGACTGGAGGTCAACTCGGGTCTTGAACCCGCTTCGAAGTCCGCAACGATGACTTTGGAGGATTACGAATCGGCGGTCGATAACCTCTTTATTGAGGCCTCCACCTTCCACCGTCAGTTGCAGGACCACCTTTTCCTTTCGGCCGATGTAGCTCGCACCGTTTCGACCTATATGGACGGCTTCAAGAAGCAGATTGCCCAACTGAGGGCGAATGTGCGGAAGTTGCTGTATGATGAATAAGAAGACCCTCTCCCCGGCCCTCCCCCATAATGGGGAGGGAGAAGGGGATACAAAATAGGGGCAAAAAGGCTCTTGTAGGATAGGGGTGATAGCTGTTTCGAACGTCACATTTACTCCCCTTTTACTCCTTTTTTTACTCCCCTTCGAAACATATATTATTTTTAATCTAAAAACCTAAAACATGAAAGAACAACAAATCAATCGTTGGAAAGGTGCCTTGGTGGGCATCCTTTTGTCGGGCATTACTACCTTATCCGTGTCGGCACAGTCGGCCGATGGTCCGAAAGGAATGTATAAACTCAAAGAAATCGTGCAGCAGGATGGCAAGCACGTCGAGGCCGATTTCTTGCAGTATAAGTATTGCTTGGATAACTACACCTTTACTTTGGGACGCAGTTTCCCTAAGACAGGCGTTCATAGTTTTAATTTAGGTATCTCCAATCCCGACGGTAAACCTCTGACTTACACGGGCGAATTGTCGAAGACGGAGAACAAGGGCATCCAGACGTTCGCCACCTCCGACAGCACTTTTACCGAGCGTTGGTTCAATGACCGGAGTGACTTCAATCCGCGTCTGTTCCCCTTCCAGACGAACATCGACG
>CACYQQ010000170.1 GCA_902776605.1 uncultured Bacteroidales bacterium
GATCAATTTGTATGGTTGTTTTTGGTACTACAAATATACGAATTATTTCGCTATTCTCCAAATTTTCAAGCAATTATATTTTCGTCGAACTCACGTTAAAATTAGGGACCTGTAGGGGAGCTGAGGCCTCCTTAGGGTCTCCTCATGCCCTGCTGAGCGGGTGGACAGCGTACCATGAGCGACAGGGCAGAATCGAGTCATAATATAAGACGAAACGAAAAGGGCCGACTCCCGACAGGAATCAGCCCTTCATTGTAGGACTTCAATCAATGCACGAAAGAGCATCGGTGAATCTTCTCCCTTTGGCCAATCCATAAAGGGGAAGGCATCGAACTCCCCGTTATAGCATCTTTATCGAACCACTTGACCCAAAGCGTTGTATCGCACACCGTTGTGCTCCAAAATCAACTGACCGCGTTGGATGGTCTTGCGAGGAGCCGATGAGAGGGCATTGTCGGAGTTGATAGTGAGGATGTCCGACGAATCGGCGGGACGCTCGTATGGACCGAGGTCGCGGGCAACGCCTGTCACGGTGCGACGCAGGAAAGGATAGTCGGCAAGGAGCGATTGATAGACATCGCACGACGCCTCGAAGTCGGCATTACCGGCATCGACCAACGGACTGTCGGCACGCAATCGGCCAAAGCGGCGAGGCAAGGAACCGTCCACGGCACGGGGCAAGAGGGCATCCTCCTCGTCGAGCGAGAGGAAGTCGTCGCGGCTGACGCCCGTGACGAGGTGTTGCGACCAGCCGTTCTTGGACATGGGTGCCGAGAGGGCGTTGTAGTCGTCCGTGCCGACGCATATCTCCTGCTTGCCCAGGCAGATATTGTTGTAGAAGAAGGTGTTGGCCGACGAACCGCCACTCTCGAACATGTAGTCGTAACTGTTGTCGAAGCCCAAACAGCCCACCAGGACATGACCCTCCTTGTGGTTGTTGCAGTCGAAGCCCTTGACCGAACTGCTGTTGTTGTTGCCGAACGAGATGCAGTTGAAGGCATAATGCACGCCCCGGGACGAACCGCCGGTGCCATTGCCGCCCAACTTGATGCCGTTGCCGTTGCCCGAGAAGGACATCGACCCGCCCTTGGTGACGTAGTCCTTGACCCATTGGTGGTCGGCCGCCTTGCCCGACTCCCAGGCCCAACACTCGATGAGGACGACGCTGAAATCGGTCTCGAAGAGGTCCCAGGCATCGTCGGAGTTGTGCCAGGCGCGACAACGGATGAAGCGGTTGCCCTTGCCGTTGTGCATCTTGCAAGCAAAGCCGTCGGCGTCCGAACCGTAGTTGCTGTCGTAGTCGCAATTATAGTAGGAGTCGCAGTCGATGATGTCGTTGTAGGCACAATACGAGCCGTCGTTCTTCGACCCAAAACCGGTGTCGCTGAAGTTGTGGCCGAAGCCGAGTTGCAGACCGGTGTCGAGGTTGTAGGAGAACTGACAACGTTCAATGCGGTTGTGCGAACCCTCCAACTTGATGCCATTGTCGGCAGCATGGGTGATGTGGAGACCAAAGAACCACCAATAATTGCCCGTCAGGAGGATACCACGGTCGCCGATGCTGTTGTCGAGCAACTGCTGCTTGAAGTCGAAGACCGGCACCTCGTCCTCGTAACTGCGGATGACGATAGGTGCGTCGGCCGTGCCCGACGAGGTGATGCGCACCGTATATTTCTGCCCATCCTGCTTGTAGGAGGGGTAATATCGGCCACCACGGCAAACGATATGGTCGCCAGCAACGGCGTGATTGACAGCGTATTGCAAGTTGAACCAAGGTTTTTCGATGGTGCCGTCGCCCTGGGTGTCACTGCCATTGGGCGCAATGAAATACTCGTGAAGGGGCGTTGGGAAAGGTCGTGTCGGCACAGGCACTCCGTCGGTGACGTAGGTCGAGTCGGGTTCCTCCTCCTGCGGATGGACGTTGCCCTGCCCGTCTTGAAGTGTTATCTCGATGTTGTCCAGATAGATAGTGGCACTCTGACAGGTGAAGCGTATCAGCACCTCGGTGTCCGCCTCCTCCGACTTGGCATTGAACGAACTGCTGCCATACGTCGATGAAGATGACACGGTGGCGGTGCCTAACTCGGTCCATGTCAAGCCATTATCGGTCGATTTCTCCACCAGCAGTTTCTTGCCGTTGCCCGAAGCGCGGTGGTTGAAAGTCACCTTGCCGGGTTGATTCAGCACCGGCGTGATGACATAGCCGTTGCCCGACATCGTGGCGCGCTTGCTGCCGTTGTCCGTCTTGACATAGACCCCCTTGATGCGCCAAGTGCCGGAAGCCAGTGTCACCTCCGTCTCTGTACTGGGCGCCGACGTGGGCATCCCCGTCTCAAACCCCTCTTTCAGACTCTCCGCCCACACGTTGGACATGGCCAAGAGGAGCGACCCAAGAATGATAAGTCTTTTCATGATTATGTTTCTCATTATAGTGATAAGATAAAGTGTCTTAATGCGGTGCAAAGATACAGAATATTTTGGAAAAAACCTATAATCTTTTAAAAAGTTACCAATCTCTCTTTTCGTCAATGAGCCGCATCAAATCTTCTTTGAAATCAGACAAGCCCGTTTCATTAAGTATCTGCTCAAAAGCATTAAAAATGTCTTCGCGTTCTTCTGTTTCTATAAATGAAGACCGACAATCCAGTTGGTTAAACCCTTCGACATAGTCAATGGCTATACGCTTGACGGCAGACAAATCCAACTCCGGATGATTCGTCTCTTCTATCATCCGACGACGGGCATCTTTCCATAGCGCAACTGATTTGATGTATTTTGACTTGGGCACAAACTCACTCCCATCCCAATGGCGCAGTGGATTGTTTAGATTCTCATGAAGCCATTCGTCAGAACGCAGTTTTAAGACTAGCAAGTCTTGTATCTTTCCCTTATACAACTTTTTAATTACCTTTCCTGCTTCAGCCGGAATACTCTCAATCCATAGGTTTCTCAGTTGCGGGAAACTCTTTGGAAGTGGGAAATCATCAGCAGAGAAGCCAAACAAATCATCTATTGTCAGTGTTTCCAATTCGTGAAGATTTGAAATCTCAGCTACGTCACGGATATAGCCTGGGTGTCCTGCCAACCCTAACCAAACAAGACCTGGAAATCGCGAAGGAATGTCTTTCAAATTAAAATTCTTAATATTAGAGAGAACCAAGTTAGTCAACCTACTCAAGCCAACATCTGGAAGGAAATCATCTTGCAGCTCCACCCGAAGAACCATAAAATAGCCATCTTTAAGAGAATGAATACGAAGATTAGGAGACAATATTCCTCTTAGTGTCAGGCTGATGATGCTTGAGGGCAACAGTATGGACTCAATGCATTCTCCACTGATTTCCACCTCTTCAAGATGAGTGCGGCTAAGGTCTAACTCTCGATGTTGACAATTATCCCATATTAACTCCCTGATTAGGCAACGACGTTCTATAAAAGGAATCAGTTGTGGATAATCCTTAGTCGCGGTGATTCTTCCCAATCCTGGGAGTATATCAAATTCTGAAAAATCCTTGACTGCACTGAGTGTATCGTCAAAGATACCATAAAGGTTCTTTTTTACTTCTTTGCCTGCAACCATGATGGTTTCATTCCTTTTCGTAAGCGCTTCTTTGAAAGCCGAAACCTGATCTTTAGGAAGCTTTTCCCATTTTTCCGTCAATTTGTGTTGTTTTCCGTCAGGCCAGTTATCAAATATCTTGAATTCTTCAAATGGTCTTACGTCAATGTTCCCCACCTTTTGGGCATGAGATGGGAAATACTTTGTGGATGCACTGTACTGACAGATTTTATTGTCCCACAAATGGTGATTCAGCCGAAAATAAGACATCTTGTTGAGATCCTGTTCCGTAGGAACCATCTCGCTCCAGTAATCCATGTCTATACAAACAGCATAATCCTCACCTAATTCTACAATTTGAAAAGCGAACCACTTCCCTGTCTCTTTCTCTTGGAGTGTATATACATCTCCTAATTGCAATGATATATTCGTCATATCGCTATAATCAGTCTCTTAATTTACAAATAATTGTCGATTCTCCAAATTAGGCTTTTCCATCATCCTCAATACGTCAATCCAAAGGACCAGAGAGGAATGACATTGAGATAGCCGGACTCAATATCATCCTTGACCACGAAGCCGTGTTCGACTGATTCGATTTGCTTCTGCCCCTTCTTCTTGCCGCCTATCTCGAAGACAAGGTCTCCAATCTGAAAATCAGACACTTTGGAACTCCTAACTTCATACCGCACGCGCATCTGATTCATGAAGAAAGTCTCACGCACATTTCCAATCTCTGCCACAGACGCATTGGGCACCAAAGCATATATGAGATTGGTATTATCGAGGTATAGTTTTTCCACCTTGCCCAACCCTCGCACGCCGCTGGTGGTGTCTCTCAGATGAGCAATCATTCCCGCCCTCTCCATATAAATCAGGTAATCGGGCAAGTCATTCCGACTGATAGCAGTAACATCGGCCAACTTCTGCATCACAGGTTTGAACGGCACACTTTGTGCTATTACCATAAGCAGGTGTTTGAGTTTCCGACCTACGGTAATGTTGGTCTCCAGATAGAGAGGGATGTCGCTCTCCATGGTCTGATTCACAACCTGCTGAAGTTCAAGCATGAACGCTGCGTCCCGCCCAAAAGGATAATATCCCCGCTTGAGGTAATCTTGAAAGAGCGGAAGGGGGTGGTCGATGCCAGGCAACGATTCATTGTGTGCCAAGATTTCCTCCAAACTATAGACAGGCACATCGATTTGATGAAAGAGGATAAGATACTCGCGAAACGACAAACCCTGCATCTCATAGACCGGCATACGACGACTCAGATCGGCCAAACCCTTGTATATATCAAGCAATGACGAACCCGAGACGACTACTTGCAAATCCTCGTACGTATCAAAAATCTGTTTCAGTTCTTTCGACCACCCACCATACTTGTGTACCTCATCAATAAACAGATGTTTGCCTCCCATCTTGACAAACGTATCGGCCAACTGGAGCAACGTGTGGTCGGAAAAATATAACTGGTCGGCCGAAACATACAACGTGTCGCGCAAATCGAGATTCAACTTGATATACTGCAACAAGAGGGTCGATTTGCCTACTCCTCGCGGTCCTACCAAGGCAAACATACGGGATTTCCACTCAATCTCTTGATATTTATAACGCAGGAATTGAGTAGGCACGGTATTCAACTTATTGGTAAAGAACTGATAAAGCTGTTCCATAGACTCTTCTCGTTTTATCATTTGACGATGCAAAGATAATGATTTTGCACGAAAAAGATGCAGTTTTTACGAAAATCTGCACTAAAAAAGTGCAATATTTACTAAATTCTGCACTTGGAAAAATGAGTATGCAAGTAGTACAAAACCAAGGTAATGATTCGCAAAAAAACAGACGAAATCCAAGGGAATAACGGCCAAAAGGGGAGGCTGCTTTGTTGCTGTCTCCCCCTTCGGCTTTAAATAGTAAGGTTATATCGATGGTGTAACATTCGTCTTCGGCACCAGCCTGGGAGGCGGGCTACACGCACTGATAATCAGATACTTATAGATTCACTACAAAATGCTGGCACCTTAAATCCGACCCCATTCATCACGTTTACACCTTCGATTGACGACCCTTCCCTTGCCATCACATCGTCTTACGCTTCCTCGTCAGGTATTCAATGGCCAATACTGACCAAAGAGGCACTTTACGCACGATTGTTCTGACAGCAGGAATATCGCACAACAAGAAGATGGATGCAAGGAACACGGAGAACCAGATGACGTAACCATATACCTGCTTGATGGCCATAAGCATCATCGAGTGCAGATACCCACTCCCCAGGAACTCTCCAATATTAAAATGCGAGAGGTCGATGTTAGTGAGCGTGAGTCGGCGACCGCAGTTCATCATATCCTCATTCAAGAAATGCGAGAAGATGGTGGTATAGAAACCATAGCCCATCGCGCCACCCAGATACATGTGAAGGATA
>CACYQQ010000171.1 GCA_902776605.1 uncultured Bacteroidales bacterium
TCATCTGCTGGAGTTCGTTGGTGGCAGCGTCGATGCCGGCGATGTCCTTCGCATCCTTGGCAGTCTTGAGCTTAGCAACGACAGCCTCAATCTGAGACTTCTGCTCGGCAGGAATCTTGTCGCCGTTCTCCTTGAGCTGCTTCTCAACCTGGAAGATCATCGAGTCGGCAGCGTTAATCTTGTCCACCTTCTCACGTTCGGCCTTGTCGGCAGCCTCGTTGGCAGCAGCCTCAGCCTTCATACGCTCAATCTCCTCCTTGCTCAGGCCCGAAGAAGCGGTGATGGTGATGTGCTGCTCCTTGCCAGTACCCTTGTCCTTAGCGGTGACGTTAAGAATACCGTTGGCGTCGATATCGAAGGTAACCTCAATCTGAGGCACGCCACGTGGAGCCATTGGAATACCGTCGAGGCTGAACATACCGATGGACTTGTTGTCCTTGGCAAACTGACGCTCACCCTGCAGGACGTGAATCTGTACCGAAGGCTGGTTGTCGGCTGCGGTCGAGAAGACCTCACTCTTCTTGGTTGGGATAGTGGTGTTAGCGTCAATCAACTTGGTCATGACACCACCCAAAGTCTCGATACCGAGTGACAATGGAGTAACGTCGAGCAAGAGGATGTCCTTGCCACCGGCAACGTTCTCACCTGCCAGGATACCACCCTGAACGGCAGCACCGACAGCAACTACCTCGTCTGGGTTAACGCCCTTTGAAGGCACCTTGCCGAAGAACTTCTCCACCTCACGCTGAACGGCTGGAATACGGCTTGAACCACCTACCAGGATGACCTGGTCGATCTGAGAGGCCGACAACTTGGCATTCTGCAATGCACGACGGCAAGGCTCGATGCAAGCGCTGATGAGGTCGTCGCAGAGCTCCTCGAACTTAGCACGGGTCAACGTCTTGTTGAGGTGCTTAGGAGCGCCACCTGCCATGGTGATGTATGGCTCGTTGATTTCGGTCGATGTGCTTGAAGAGAGTTCGCACTTAGCCTTCTCGGCAGCCTGCTTGATACGTGACAGGGCCATAGGATCCTTGCGGAGGTCGATGCCCTCTTCCTTCTGGAACTCGTCGGCCAACCAGTCGATAAGTTTGTTATCGAAGTCATCACCACCCAGGTGTGTGTTACCATCGGTAGAGAGAACCTCGAACACACCGTCCGAGAGGTCAAGAATAGAGATATCGAATGTACCACCACCGAGGTCGAACACAGCGATCTTCTCGTCCTTGTCCAAGTTGCCCAGACCGTAAGCCAAAGCGGCAGCGGTAGGCTCGTTGACGATACGCTTTACCTCGAGACCGGCAATCTGACCAGCCTCCTTGGTGGCCTGACGCTGCGAGTCGTTGAAGTAGGCAGGAACGGTGATGACAGCCTCAGTGACCTGCTGACCAAGGTAATCCTCGGCGGTCTTCTTCATCTTCTGGAGAATCATAGCGCTCAACTCCTGAGGAGTGTACTGCTTGCCATCGATCTCGACGCGAGGCTGGTTGTTGACGCCAACCACCTTGTAAGGCACACGCTTGATTTCGTCGGCCGACTGAGCCATGTCGCAGCCCATGAAACGCTTGATAGAATAAACAGTCTTGGTTGGGTTCATGACCTGCTTACGCTTGGCCAATTCACCTACAGTACGCTCGCCATTCTCGGCGAAACCGATGATAGAAGGAGTCGTGTTGCGACCCTCAGAGTTTGCAATGACGGTTGGAGTGTTACCCTCCATAACGGCAACGCACGAGTTCGTGGTGCCAAGGTCAATACCAATAATCTTTCCCATAATTGTATAATTTTAATATTTGTTATTCAATTTTAAGTTCACCACACAAGCGGTTGAGCCTGCGTTCGCTCTATTGTCAGCAAAAGCCGTGCCAAACTCGCGGTATGACAAAAAAAACGTCCATTTTGACAATTTGGCAGACTTAATTTTGTTTTTATGCTCAATAGATTGTATCTTTGCAGCAATATTAAGGGAAGTGACAAAGATGTGAAACTGAAGTGACAGAGAAGTGACAGGGAAGTGAAACCGAAGTGACAGGGAAGTGAAAAGGAAGTGACAAGGTCCTCGCAGCGAACAGAACAATTGATAATTGTTCAGCGAGAAGACGAGGCTTCAGCCGAGGGTAAGGTGACAGGGACGATACCACAGCCTCTTAACCCCTAACCCTTAAACGTTAACCCTTAAACGTTAACCCCTAACCCTTAAACGTTAAACGTTAACCTCATAACCTCATAACCTCATAACCTCATAACCTAAAAACCTCATAACCTATATAAATATATATGAAGATACGAGTTGGATTTGGCTACGACGTACACCGTCTCGTCGAAGGCCGCGAACTTTGGTTGGGCGGCATCAAGTTGGAACACACCCTGGGCCTGTTGGGTCACAGCGATGCCGATGTCTTGATACATGCCTTGTGCGATGCCCTGTTGGGTGCAGCCAACATGCGCGACATCGGATACCACTTTCCCGACACGTCGGCCGACTTCAAGGGCATCGATAGTAAGATTCTCTTGGCCGACACCATGAAACTGATCCGCGACAAGGGCTACGAGTTCGGCAATGCCGACATCACCGTCGCTGCCGAACGCCCCAAACTCAATCCCCACATCGAGGAGATGAAGGCTTGCCTGGCTCGCGTCATGCAAGTCGACGTCGAGGATATCTCCATCAAAGCCACCACCACCGAGAAACTTGGCTTCACCGGTCGCCAGGAGGGTATGGCCGCCTACGCCACGGTTTTAATAAGCAAAGACCCCCTCTAACTCCCCGAAGGGGAGAACTATCCCCTCAAGGAACAATCACATAATTTATCTCTTTTATGTGATATCCTTTTTCCCCCATATACTGGCAATGGGATGCTTAGTCCTCCTATACATTGGCTTGAAGGACGTTCCGCCATTGACACCCTGACTTTTGTTCCTCCACCCTCCTGCCGTTACCGACCTTTTACTACGACAGAATTGCTACTTTTTTTCTGCCTTCTTGCTACCTTTAAAAGGGAGAAAAAAGGCAGAAGGTCGAAAGAAGGTCAACGCAAAGAAACCGGTGACGTCGGAAGGGCAAGGACTCGATACTTGTCTCATTAAAGGCACATAGATACCTCATAATACCTTCGCTGTGCCACGCAACTACCACCATGAAACGAGAAACACTTGCAATCATCATCGGATGCGCTGCCCTGCTGCCCAACATCGGGACGAGGGGTGCCAACCTGGATGCCACGACGGAAGTCGCCTTTCGCGTGCATCTGACCGACAAGGCAGGGAGCCAATACTGCGCCCTGTCGGACCGCGCCATGCAACGACGGGAACGACTCGGTATTGCGCTGGACAGCACCGACCTGGAGGTATCGACCCAGTACCAGACGGCTATACGGGCGCTGGGGTGGCAGGTAGTGTCGCGCTCCCGATGGTTGAACACCGTGGTGGTGAAAGCGAACTCCGAAGAGCCTTTAAGCAACGAAGAGTTGTCACTAAAAATCAACAACTTGCAGGAGCAACCGTTCGTCCGACAGGTGGAGCAGGTAACCGACCCATCGGCTGGGGAACTGAGTGCCGCCGCCCTGCGTGGAACGGAAGAAAAAGGCCGCGACAAATGGAGGATGGAGAAGGCCATCGTGAAGCACGAACCGGGGGTGGACACCTTCCGCAACCCCATCCGTGAGGTGCACGGCGAAGTGTTAGGTCGCTCCGGTTGGCGCGGGGCCGGGATGTTGATTGCCGTGCTGGACGGCGGCTTCATCCAGGCCGACGATTGTGCACCCTTGACGTCCAAAATAGTGGGTTGGCACGACCCCTATTGCCCCGACGACCCATCGGGCAAAAACCTGTTCGGCAGTTCGGACCACGGCACCAACGTCCTCTCCATCCTGGCGTGCGACTCCTCCTACGGCGTGTGGGGGACGGCTCCCGATGCCCAATATTTCCTGATCCGCACCGAAGAAGTTGCTGTGGAATGTCCCGTGGAGGAGGACATGTGGGTGGCGGGTGCCGAGATGGCCGACAGCCTGGGTGCCGACCTCATCAATTCGTCGCTCTGCTACATGTATTTCGACAACCCGATGTTCGACCACACCTGGGAGCAACTGGGTCAGAATGAGGCATTTGTGAGTCAGGGCGCACGGATAGCTGCCTGCAAGGGGATGCTGATTTGCTGCTCCGCCGGCAACGAACGGGAGAACCCCTGGCAGAAGATTGGATTCCCCTCCGACTGCCCCGAACTGCTCACCGTGGGGGGCACCGACCCGTGGGGCGAGGCGAGTTACTTCACCAGCGTCGGATGGGTGCATGGCGATGACGTGAAACCCAATCTGTCGGCACGCGGCACAGGGGCTTGGCACTACGATGCTTGGTTCGACCGCCCCGCTCAGGGCAACGGGACGTCCTATTCCTGTCCCGCCATCTGCGGTCTGATGGCCTCCCTCTGGTGCGCCAATCCAACCCTGTCGCCCGATTCGCTACGCGCCATCGTCTGTCGGACCTGCTCCCAATATGTCCTGCCCGACAGTCTGATTGGCTATGGATTGCCCAACTTCGAGCAGGCACTCCGGGAGGTTGATCCCACCCTCAGCGCCATCGATGACCTACACACAGAAGTGGCTCCAACGCGAGGCGCTTTTGTGCTGAAACAGAGCGAAAATGGCTCGTTCATAGTGCAAAACCGAAAGAAAATGTTTGTTTTTCGGCGCTAAGGGACAAACAAATAGAGGATTATTTGCGAATGTCGATGCTTTATTGTATATTTGCGCGAATATTTTTAGATTATATCAAATCTTTGTTAGGTAATTCCAAATCATTCATTCACAAATAAGAAATAATAAGGTTATGTTGAACATCGTTATTTTTGGTGCCCCAGGTTCAGGCAAAGGCACCCAGAGCGAGAAGATTATCGCCGAATATGGCGTTGAGCACATCTCAACCGGCGACGTCTTGCGCGGTGAAATTAAGGCAAATACAGAACTCGGCAAGACCGCTGCTGCCTACATCAACGAGGGCAAGCTGGTTCCCGATTCTCTGATCATTGACATGCTGGCAGCCACTCTGGATGCCAAGGGCAAGGACATCAAGGGCGTTATCTTTGATGGTTTCCCACGCACCATTGCTCAGGCCGAGGCCCTCAACGAGATGTTGGCCAAGCGCGGTCAGAAGGTGAGCACCGTCATCGGTCTTGAAGTAGATGATGCCGAGCTCATCAAGCGTATCATTGCACGCGGTGCTACTTCAGGTCGCGCCGACGACAATGAGGAGACTGCCAAGAAGCGTCTCAACACCTACTACAGCCAGACCCTTCCACTCAAGGACTTCTATGTCAAGGAGGGCAAGT
>CACYQQ010000172.1 GCA_902776605.1 uncultured Bacteroidales bacterium
ACTTCCCCGTGCGCGTCGATTATCTGACTCGCGCCCGATCGGCCAAACAGGTCACACAGATATTGAAGGACTTGGCCAATGGGTCAATCAACATCATCATCGGCACCCATAAACTGATTGGCAAACAGGTCAAGTTCCAGGACTTGGGTCTGCTCATCATCGACGAGGAACAGAAGTTCGGCGTCAAGACCAAAGAGGCGCTCAAGAAGTTGCGCGTCAACGTCGATACGCTCACCATGACCGCTACGCCTATCCCCCGCACCTTGCAGTTCAGCCTGATGGGGGCACGCGACTTGTCCATCATCAGTACACCGCCACCGAACCGCTACCCCATCCAGACAGAGGTGCATCGCGACGAGGACGACATCATCAAGGAGGCCATCAACTTCGAGTTGAGCCGCAACGGGCAGGTCTTCTTCATCCACAACCGAATATCGCAACTGCCTGATATCGTGGCGCGTATCAACAAACTGGTGCCCGACGCGCGTGTCGTCTTTGCCCACGGACAGATGGAACCCGAGAAGATGGAGCAATGCATCCTCGACTTCGCCAACTACGAGTTTGACGTCTTGGTTTGTACCACCATCATCGAAGCCGGATTGGACATCCCGAATGCCAACACCATGATTGTCAGTCAGGCACAAAACTACGGCCTGAGCGAATTGCACCAGTTGCGAGGTCGCGTGGGTCGCACCAACCGCAAGGCATTCTGTTACCTGCTCACGCCGCCATTTACGGCCATGAGTCAGGACGCGCGCCGTCGATTGCAGGCCATCGAGAACTTCTCGGGCCTCGGCTCGGGCATCCATCTGGCCATGCAGGACCTCGACATCCGCGGTGCCGGCAACCTGCTGGGTGGAGAACAGTCGGGCTTCATTGCCGACCTGGGTTACGAGACCTACCAGAAGATCTTGAAACAGGCCATTAAGGAACTCAAGACGCAGGAGTTCCAGTCGCTCTATACCGAGGAACGCGAACAGGCAGAAACCGTGGTGGAGGATTGCGCCCTGGAGACCGACCTCAACATCTGCTTCGGCGAGAAGTTCGTACCCGAGAGTTCGGAACGTATCGCCCTCTACCAGGAGTTGGACAACCTCACTACCCCCGAGGAGGTCGAGTCATACCGTAACCGCATCATCGACCGCTTCGGCAAGATTCCAAAGGCGGGCGAAGAACTCATTCGCGTGGTCCGTCTGCGCCAACTGGGTCGCCAACTGGGCTTCGAGAAACTGGTACTGAAACAGAACAAGTTACGTTGCTACTTCACCTCCACCGTATCGTCCTACTTCCAAAGCGACCAGTTCGGCCGCGTCCTGAACTACTATCAAGAGCACCCTCGCCGTTGCCGATTGGAAGAAAAGAACGACAAGCGCTCCATCCTCATCGACAAGGTAGATTCCATCCGCGAGGCCATCAGCATATTGGAGAAGATGTAAGAGTAATTCGCAAATACGAATTACTAATTACTAATTACTAATTACGTACGGATTTAGGTCGGTTAAGTATCAATAGAAGAAAAATATAGTTAATTAATATTGACCAACTACTTATATTCCCCGAAAAACGAACAACGGGAAGCAAGTCATCAAACGCTTGCTTCCCGTTGTTCTATTGGACATAGGCGAGACGAGCCCGCCCATAAAAAAGTCTTCGTTCGAGGTTTACTTCACCTCCCAGGTATCACCGCTGAGGAGGAGGTCCTTCAACGTGCGCTGAGGTTTCTTGCCTTTGACCTCTTCGATCTGCTCGTTGACACAGTCGTTGTAGGTAGGAGCCTCCACGTCGCGGATGACGCCGAGGGCGATAGGCAGGTTGTCATCGGCACCGGCATAACCGTATGGGCTGTAACCCATCATCGCGAGTTTGAGGTGGAAAGTGGGATCGGCCATCTTGGCATCGTGCACCAGGAGATCCTTCTCGGTGATGCCGTTCTCGCCGATGGTGACCGACTTGATGTTCCAACCGTCGAGGATGAGACCCTTGTCGCGGTTCTTACCATAGATCATCGGTTTGCCGTCTTCGAGGAGGATGGTCTTGTCGGCACGCACCTCGCTGTCGGTGATGAGCTTGTGAATGCCGTCGGCGAAGATGACGCAGTTACAGAGTTCCTCGACCACAGCAGCGCCTTTGTGTTTGGCTGCTGCTACCATGCAAGCTACCGAACCCTTGATGTCGTTGTCGATGGCACGGGCAAAGAAGTTACCACGGGCGCCGAGACAGAGTTCTGCAGGGCAGAAAGGATCTTCGACAGTACCCCAAGGAGAGGATTTGCTGACCAAACCTCGGTCGGAAGTAGGACTGTACTGGCCCTTGGTCAAACCATAGATCTTGTTGTTGAAGAGGATGATATTCAGGTCGATGTTACGACGCATGGCATGGATGAAGTGATTGCCGCCGATGGCGAGGCAGTCACCGTCACCGCTCACGTTCCAGACGGTGAGGTCGGGACGCGAGGTCTTGAGTCCGGTAGCAATAGCCAATCCACGTCCGTGGATGGTGTGCATGCCGTAAGTATTCATATAGTAGGGCATACGGCTGGAACAACCGATGCCGGACACTACTGCTGTCTGACTTGGGGCAATGCCCAACTCTGCCATAGCCTTCTGCATGGATGCTGCCACAGCATGGTCGCCACAACCAGCACAGAACTTGAGCGGCTGGTCGGACTTGAAGTCTTGTTGAGTATACATAGGAGTATATGTGTTTACTATTTGTTATTATTATTTCTCGCAGAGTGGAAAGGAGAAATAGAGTATTAAATATGCCTCACTTTTTATCAGTAGAGTAATTATTTGAGTGTAAGACAGAGTTCTCTCTGGTTATTACAGACAATGATTCTTATTGTAATAAGGATTGATAACTCTGTTTACTCCATCCTTCAAAGAAATGACATTGAAATTGATAAGAAGACCTACCTGCTTATTTAAAATCCGCAAGTATGAGGCAGTCTGCTTAAAATGTATAGAATTAAGCTCCTCTACGGACTTCAATTCAACCACAATTTCATTATCTACCAAAAGATCTACTCTAAGATTTTCACTTATCTTCTGGCCTTTGTAAAATACCTCTACAGGATATTCGGCTACTACAATATGGCCTCTCTCTTTCAACTCTAAATATAGAGCTTTCTGATATAGAGACTCCAGCAAGCCTGGTCCTAAAGCGGAGTGTACTTCAATCGCTGCACCTATGATATCAAATGTCAAACTATTGATATCCATATTAGAACTCTTTTCCACTCATTTACACTCTGCGAGATATATTACAATTCTTTAATCGCCTCTTCTATGCTCGCAATCTGGAAAGGTTGTCCCTTCACCTCATTGAACTGCTTGATAGAGACACCTTCAATCTTGGAGCGGAGGTAGCCGGCGAACTGGCCGTTGTTGAGCTCGCAGCAGAGGATGGTCTTGTAGCGACGGAGCACGTCGGCGGTGTTCTTAGGAAGAGGAGCGATATAAGAGAAGTGAGCTTGAGCCAACTTCTTGCCCTGAGCACGGAGATTCTCGACGGCGGCCGAGATGTGACCATAGGTACCGCCCCAACCGATGACGAGGGTGTCGGCATCCTTGTCGCCAGTCACCTCCAGTTCTGGAATGCAGTTGGCGATATAGTCAATCTTCTTCTGGCGGTTATCGACCATCATCTGGTGCATGTTCGGGTCGGTAGTGATGGCGCCGGCAGGAGTCTTCTCGAGACCACCCAAACGGTGCATCAAGCCCTCGGTGCCAGGCACAGCCTTGAGGCGGACAAAGGTCTCGGAGTCGCGCTCGAACGGCTTGTAGTCGATAGTACCCTCAGCAGCAACGGCTGGTTTGATGGCGGGCAGGGAGTCGATGTCCTGGATGCGGAACGACGAAGAACCATTGCCCAAGAAAGCGTCGGTGAGGAGGATAACAGGCGTATTGTGCTCCAAGGCAATCTTCGATGCGTTGTAGGCAGCATGGAAACAATCGACAGGAGTAGAGGCAGCCATGACGACACATGGACACTCACCGTTGCGGCCATAGAGACATTGCATGAGGTCGGTCTGTTCCGTCTTGGTAGGCAGACCGGTAGAAGGACCGCCACGCATGACGTCGATCACCACCAATGGCAACTCGGCCATGACGGCGAGACCGATGGCTTCGCTCTTGAGGGCGATGCCAGGACCCGAAGTAGAAGTGGCTGCCAACGCACCTCCGAAGCTGGCGCCGATGGCGGTACAGATACCGGCAATCTCATCTTCCGCCTGTACGGTGGTGACACCGAGGAACTTCAACTTCGAGAGTTCGTGCAGGATGTCGGTGGCAGGAGTGATAGGATAAGAACCCAAGAAAAGTTTCAGACCTGCCTTTTCGGCAGCGGCGACGAGGCCGTAAGCGGTTGCTGCATTGCCCTTTACGTCACAGTAAGTACCCTTTTCGGCCTGCTTGCTCTCCACACGATAGGTCGAGACAGAGGCATGGGTGTTAGCACCATAGTTGAAACCGTCGGTGATGACCTTGATGTTGGCTTCGAGCACAGCCGGCTTCTTGCCGAACTTACCAGTCAGGAAGTCGATAGCCTTCTCCAACGGACGGTTGAACAACCAGAAGACAAAGCCCAAGGCGAAGATGTTACGGCAACGGGCAATGGACTTGGCATCCATGCCGCTGTCGGCGAGGCTGGCTTTGGTCGATTCGGTGACAGGCACAGGCACAATCTGCATGACATTGGCCAATCCCATTTCCTGGAAGGGGTCTTCGGTCTCGAACTTAGCCTTCTCCAGACCCGACTTGACGAAGGTGTCCTGGTCGTAGATGAGTACGCCTCCCTTCTTCAGGTACTTGGCGTTCTGCTTGAGGGCAGCAGGATTCATAGCTACCAACACATCACATTGGTCACCAGGGGTATAGACCTTCTTACCCACGTGCACCTGATAAGAGGACACACCTGCCAACGAACCGACTGGGGCGCGCATCTCGGCAGGATAGTCTGGGAATGTACTAATCTCGTTACCCAAGATGGCAGCTACGGTCGAGAAGATGGTTCCCGCCAACTGCATGCCGTCTCCAGAGTCACCCGAGAAGCGGACTACCACTTCGGGGGTCTCAATAATCTTTGGATTCTCCATTGTTACTTTGTATATTTTATGTATATCTTTAACTTTCGATGATAATTCCTCCATAAAGGCTCATAATACCTTCATAATACCTTGATAATACCCTTCTATGTTGCAATCCAAGGATTGACAATAAAAGGTGAATAAAAATAATGTTGTTAGACAACAAATTACGGTCTTTGACTGCTCTAATGA
>CACYQQ010000173.1 GCA_902776605.1 uncultured Bacteroidales bacterium
GCTCTCGAACTCATAGGTCAACAGAGAACCGCAGATAAGAGGTTGGCCGAACTTGTTGCCAAAGTCGGAAGCACCGTTGGATGCCTTGATAAGTACCTGTTCTGGAGTCTGATAGAGCCAAGGGCGCGCCTCCATACCATTCTCCCACTTCTTTTTCTCGTCGTTACGAGGATAAGAGGTGATGTAAACAGCCGTACCGGCAATAGGCATAGAGGCCTTACCACCACCCATACGGTCACGGATTTCGCCGCCCGTACCGGTAGCAGCACCATTGAAAGGTTCTACTGTGGTTGGGAAATTATGGGTCTCGGCTTTCAGCGAGATAACCGACTCGAAGTCCTTTACCTCAAACTCCGAAGCCGTAGTTGGGTCGGCAGGAGCAAACTGCTCGACAACAGGACCACGGTTGAAAGCCACATTATCCTTATAGGCCGATACCAGTTCACCTGGATGCTCCTTGGAGGTCAACTTGATAAGTTGGAAAAGGCTGGAAGGTTTCTCCTCGCCGTCGATGATGAACGTACCACCAAAAATCTTGTGGCGGCAATGCTCCGAGTTGACCTGGCTGAAACCGAACACCTCACTATCGGTGAGCGAACGGCCAATGCGGGCACTTACGTCATTCAAATATTTAATTTCTTCGGGAGAAAGGGCCAAGCCCTCTTTTTTGTTGTATTCTTCAAGGTTGTCAATATAGACTATTGGGTCTGGTTGTTTATCAATGGTGAAGCAATCTTGGCCGATGCCGTCGTAAAGGCGCTGTAACATCGGGTCGAAAGTAGCATTCTCGTCCTTCACTGGGAAATATTCCTCGATACGGGCAATTCCCTTGAGGCCCATGTTCTGAGTAATCTCCACAGCGTTGGTACTCCAAGGAGTGATCATCTCACGGCGAGGACCGACATACCAACCCTGAAGGGTATTCTCACGGAGAAGAGTCGCGTTACTGAAAAGCCAGCAAAGGCGATTTACCTCTTCAACATCGAGCTGATGATCGACAGCAACGGCGAGAACCGTTTTCGATGGCTGCTTAAAGAAAAAAACCATTTTGATAAGAAATTATGAAATTATTATGTGTGAAATGATTTCGATGTTTACGTTTGGAAGAACAGGGGGCGGAAAATAGGATTCGCCTACCCTTTGCTCCCTCTTCTGACAGTATATCGCGGTATGGGTCGGGTATCGATTGGGTTTCGATTGGATATCGATAGAAACAAGATTCGAATCGAAAGAATATCTTCAGATTCACATAACCGTTTCCAAACCGACAATTAACCAAATCTTAACCGCGATAGGGGATCAGGAACCTATCAGAACGAGGGCAAGACAATTCAACCGTTCATATTGAATATCGAATGATTTTCTTTAAAAGAATGCCAAATTATCGGCCCAAATGAGCCAAAACCCTAATAGCGGTTGCAAAAATAATCAAAAAAAACGAAAGGAATGCACAATTATTCAAAATATTCGTTATCTTTGCCGAAAAAATCACGAGAATCTTTAAATCCGTCAACTACAAACAACAATGGAAGGCTTATTCGCTGTAAGCATCTTAACTTTATTATGGGGATTAATATTCGGAGTGCTGGTGTCAGCCCCTATGGGGCCAACTGGCATTTTGGTGATACAGCGAACCCTGAACAAAGGATGGATTCCCGGACTCTTCACTGGACTGGGTGCTGTCTTGAGCGACCTGTTCTATGCCGCGATTTCCACATTCGCCGTCAGTTTGGTAGTTGGTTGGATTGATACGAACCTGACCATCCTTTATTTTATCGCTGGTATCCTGATTGCAGGCTATGGTGTTTACCTGTGGCGAAGCAATCCTGCATCGGCTTTGAACAGCAAGGAAACCAACAACACCAAACTTCCGCTGGAGGTTCGCACCATCAGCAAGTTCCCTGGTTGGAGCGTCATGAAGTTCTTCTTCTCGGGTTTTGGTCTCACGGTGAGCAACCCCACCATCGTCTTCTACTTCCTCACCCTCTTCTCTCGTGTCGGCTTCATCTTTGTGGCAGCCGAAAAGCATTGGGGCTTCTACCTGCTCTTCTTTCTCAGCATCATGGCTGGAGCCGTAGCCTGGTGGTTACTCATCACCTGGCTTATCAATAAGGTTCGCAATCATTTCAAATTGAAGACATTGAAGGTCATCAACCGTTCCATTGCCATCATCATGTTCGTCATCGCCATCTGGGGCTTCGGCAACGGTATCTACATGGTTTTCAATTCGTAATATATTTCTCGTATAGGAGGGAAATCCAGTCAAAGTCTGGAACTGTCCCGCAACTGTAGGTGGTCCAACCACAAGCCAGAATGCCTGCTATACGATTTTTCTCAATCAGTGCATCCGCGAGCGACGGAACGTACCTATGCTATTCAACTTATGTTGCGTACTACTTTCGGGTAGTATCTTTTCCGACACATGCGACGTACATCCTCTTCATGAAGTAGAGGTTGTACAGCAACCGATGTTCAGGGAGGTCCTGTCTGGTCAAAAACTGGAGGGAGTCCGTCTTGAGCAACTATCTGTATTGTCGGTTGCCGATGCCCTGCATCACTTTGCGGGACTGCAAGTACGCGACTATGGTGGCATTGGTGGCATCAAGACGATCAATGTCCGAAGCATGGGTAGCCAGCACACCGGCATCTTCTACGACGGCATCGAACTGGGCAATGCTCAGAACGGTCAGATTGACCTGGGCCAATTCTCGATGGAGAATATCGAGTCGGTCAATGTCTATCAAGGACAACGCAGTGCCATCTTCCAGTCCGCCTCCGACCTCGGTCACGCCAGCACCGTGTATATGCGTACGCGCGTTCCTTTATTCCAATCTGGAGAACGACATCACCTCCGACTGAAAGCACAATATGGATCGAGCGACATGGTTCGTCTGTCGGGTCTATGGGAACAACGTATTGCTCCCACCCTCCTCCTGTCGGCTCATGCCGAAGGATTGACCGCCAGTGGCAAATATCCTTTCCGTTATCGCCGACTCAATTACGATGGCAGTGTTGCCTACGACACTACCGCCACTCGCCGTAACGGTGACGTCCAATCGCTCCATGCCGAAGTGAACCTGATAGGCCAACAGGAACAAGGACATTGGAAATTGAAAGCCTACACTTTCCAGAGCGAACGTGGCATCCCAGGCGCCATTGTCAACAACGTCTGGCATCGTGGTGAACGTCAAGGAGATAGCAACTCTTTCCTTCAGGGGCTTTGGCAACGGGACGTCTCTTCCCGCTATAGTCTGCGTCTGCAAGGCAAGTATGCCTACTATGCTACTCACTACCAGAACCGCGACACCACTCAGTACATGGCGGACAACCATTTCCGTCAACAGGAGGCGTATCTCTCGACCTGTCATGTACTCCAACTTTTGCCCGAATGGCATGTTTCGGTCAGTTACGATTTCCGCTTCAACACCTTGGATGCCGACATTCCACTCTTCCAGACCACCTATCGGCAGCAACATCTGTCCGCACTTGCCACCGCGCTGAATTTCAAGAAAGTACGAGCACAAGCCAGCCTCCTTCAGACCTGGTCATCGGACCATGGCAAACGTGCCCACTCGCCATCGTACAGACAATGTTCTCCTGCCCTCTTCCTGTTGTGGCAGGTTCACCCCGTCGTCAGCCTCCAGAGTTTTGCCAAACGGAGTTTCCGACTGCCGACCTTCAATGACCTTTACTACACCGACATGGGCAATGCCTTGCTGCGTCCAGAGACCGCCACGCAATACAACGTGGGGGCTGACTATCGCCCACAACTCACTGAGGGTCAATCTCTTTCCTTACGACTTGACCTCTACCACAACCGCGTCAAGAACAAGATTGTCGCCTACCCCAAAGGACAGCAGTTCCGTTGGACGATGCTCAACCTGGGACGCGTTGATATTCAAGGCTTGGACTTCCTTTTGGACTACGAAGGCACCTGGTCCGATTTCCAATACAACCTCACGGCACAATACACATGGCAAGAGGCGATTGACGTGACCTCGACTTCCGACAGTTTCTATCGTGACCAGATTCCCTACGTTCCTCATCACAGCGGTTCACTCACTACGGGCATCCAATATCGGCAACGCTACTCTCTGTCCTACTCCTTCACCTATGTTGGCGAACGTTACTGCCAACAGGAAAATATCCCTTTCAACCACCTCCAGCCCTGGTACACCAGCGACATCAACTTGCAATACCGTACCGAGCGGTGGCGTTGGACAGCCGAGGTACTTAATCTCTTGAACCAACAATACGACGTCATTGTCAATTACCCGATGCCTGGCATCAATTTCCGTCTTTCCGTATGCGCACAGTTCTGAAACATAGTCTATTGACCCTGCTGACAGCCATCACCCTGACGGCCTGTCGAGAGGACGAATACATCGCCCCCTCCGAACAGCAATCCACTGGAGCACAACCAGATACGTCGCTCCTCTGTCAGGGTTTCTACCTGCTCAACGAGGGCAACATGGGCAGCAACCATTGCACCCTCGACTATCTGGACCTCACCACCGCCACCTATCATCGCAACATCTACGCCGAACGCAATCCGCAGTCGGTCAAGGAGTTGGGCGACGTGGGCAACGACCTTCAGGCCTATGGCTCGAAACTCTGGATTGTGGTCAACTGCTCGAACAAGGTCGAGGTTTGCCAACTGTCTGACACGCGCCGATTGGGACAAATCAATATTCCCAATTGCCGCTACGTCTCCTTCCACGAGGGTTTTGCCTACGTCAGTTCCTTTGTCGGACCCGTCTCACTTACCGCTCACGCACAACTGGGACGCATCTACAAAGTCGATACCCTCTCCCTTCAAAAGGTCGATTCTGTCACCGTTGGTTACCAACCCGAGGAAATGGCCATCATCGGCAACCAACTCTATGTCGCCAACAGCGGCGGGTACCTCCTCCCTACTTACGACAACTCCGTGAGTCAGATTGACTTAGCCACCATGACCGAGGTGCGAAAGATTCCCGTTGGCACGAATCCACACCGCGTAGAGGCCGACCGGCATGGTCAACTTTGGGTCTCGACGCGTGGCAACTACAACGACATCGCTCCTGCCCTATACTGTCTCAGCGCAGATGCCGACGGAGTGTATTCTGTCACCGACAGTCTGCCTATCACGGTGAGCGACATGCAGTTAGTGGGCGACTCCCTCTGGTTCTTCGGCACGCAATGGAGCGATGTCTCGCAGGACTACACTTTCTCCTACGGCATCCTCGATGTCCGTTCTCACCAACGGGTAGAGG
>CACYQQ010000174.1 GCA_902776605.1 uncultured Bacteroidales bacterium
AACTGAACCACAGCATCGGCGAAGTGGAGGGCATCACCCTTGCCAACGACCAAGGCAAGACCCTCTCCGCCCCCACCCTCTTCCTCAAACCCGACACCGCTTTCCTGCGGTCCGACTGGCCCTTCTACATCCCCGACTTCAGCGACGAAGTGGAATACGAGACCGAGCTGGTGGTGAAAATCAACCGATTGGGCAAGAGCATCCCCGAGCGCTATGCCCACCGCTACTACGAAGAGGTGACCTTGGGCATCGACTTCACCTGCCGCGACCTGCAACGCCAACTCAAGGCCAAGGGACTGCCTTGGGAGATATCCAAAGGCTTCGACAGTTCGGCTTTCTGCGGCGAGTGGGTTAAGTTGAAGGACCTCGGCATCGTCCGACCCGAAGAAGGTCCGACCCCATCGGAGAAGACCATCCAGGACCTGCATTTCGAGATGCAGCTCAACGGCGAGACCCGTCAGGTGGGTTGGACGGGCGACATGCTCCACACCGTCGATCAGATCATCGCCTACGCCTCACGGTTCTATATCCTCAAGATGGGCGACCTCATCTTCACCGGTACGCCCAAGGGCGTCGGCCGTCTGCATGAAGGCGACCTCATTACGGGGCAACTGGAAGGTCGTCAGGTGCTGGAATGCCGCATCCGTTGACCCCTTCTACTCATATCATACAATAACAAGACTGCCACCCGCTTCGAAGGTAACGGATGGCAGTCTTGTTATTTCGTTGTCAAAAAAAGGAGGCGTAACTCAGTCAAAGTAAATCAGATAACCTCCTGGAGCAGTTGCCAGAACTTATCGACGCTGGCCACTTCGACCGACTCCTCGGGACTGTGCGGGTGATGGATGGTGGGGCCGAAACTGACGATAGGGAGGTCGGGATAGAGGTCGTGCAGCACGCCGCACTCCAGTCCACAATGGACGGAATTGACCTTCATGTCGGTTGCAAAAAGGGAACGATAGGCAGCGACAATGCGTTGAGGCAGAGGCGACGAGGGCGATTGCTCCCAACCCGAATAGGCCGCCGAGAAATCGACGCGAGCGCCACCCAGGATGAAGCAACTCTGGATGCGAGAAGAGAGGGCGCGCTTCATCTCCTCGTTCATGCTGCGCACCATCAAGATGACGCTGCAATGACCCGATTCGCCCTCCTCCTTCATGATCACAGCCGCCAGGTTGCTGGAGGTTTCGACTACGTTTGGTAGGTCCGGCGAGAATCGGAAAAGACCGTCGGGAGCAGCCTCCAACGAGTTGAGGATATCGTCCTGCACCTCTTCGGGCAACAGGTAGTCGGGCGTATCGACCAACGTAGCACGGAAGGTGATACCCTCGTCCACACCACGCAGTTCGTAGCGGAAAAGTTCCTCATAATAAGCCACTTCGGCCTGCAAATCCTCGACCACTTCGGCAGGGACGGTGAGGATGGCTGTTGCCTCGCGAGGAATGGCGTTGCGCACACCGCCACCTTGGAACGAAGCGAGACGAGCCTCGAAGCAGACGACGGCATGCTTCAGGAAACGGGTCATCAGCTTGCAGGCATTGCCTCGACCCAAGTGAATGTCCATGCCCGAATGGCCACCTTTGAGACCTCCCAGAGTGAGTTTCACCGCCTGATCGCCATCGGGGGCACCATGCACCAGCTTGTATCGGAACGAGGCGGTGACATCGACGGCGCCGGCACAACCCACCATGAGCTGGCCCTCCTCCTCGGTATCGAGGTTGATGAGCTGAGTGCCTGTCAACCAACCCGGTTGCATGCCACGGACGCCTGCCATACCGACCTCTTCATCGACCGTAAAGAGCAACTCCAAAGGACCATGCACGACCGTTTCCGGAGCAGAATCATCGGAGGGCAGCAACGCCAACATGGCTGCCACGCCTATGCCATTGTCGGCACCCAACGTAGTACCCTGTGCCATGACAAGGCCATCGACCTCATGCACCTGGAGGGGGTCGGTCTGGAAGTTAAACGACACGTCGTGGTTCGCCTGAGGCACCATGTCGATGTGCGCCTGAAGCGTCGTAACGGATTGTGGGTCACGACCTTGGCGTTGGGCCTTCTCCTGCCAACCTGCCGTAGCGGGTACCTGCACCAGGATGTTGCCCACTTCATCGACCAAGGCAATCAGCCCAGCTTTCTTTACCTTGTCCAAGATATAACTGCGCATAGCCGAAAGATGTCCCGACGGATGGGGCACCTGACACAGAGCATAGAACTCTTCCCAAATACGTGCGTTCATAACTTATTGGAGATTAAGACATTTTTTTATTTCTGCAACTTATAGGATGGGCGCATCAACACCGCCATAGCGTAAAGGCCCAACAGGAGGACGAAACCCTGTTCGATGGACCAAGAGGTCCAGATGAAGGCCTGCACCTGCGGGTCAGTAAGTTGATTACCAATACCATAGCACAGCAAGGCAGTACCCACAGCATAGTGCCAAGGTCCCAAACCACCCTGCACGGGCAAGATAAGTGACATGCTGCCCATGACGAAAATGGAGAGTCCTGCCCAAGCATCCAGATGCTCGGTGAAGCCGAAAAAGAAGCAGCAAGTATAACTGTTCAGATAGTAGCAAGTCCACAACGCCACACTCCAAGCGAGATAGGAAAAAGGATTGGCCACATCCTTCAACCCCTTGATTCCCTGCCACATATTGACCACGAAACCATGGACGAACTGGTAGGCCATGGTCTGCTTCAAGTAGCGGGAGGAGAGCAAGATAACCAATACGGCCAATACGCCAGCCCCCCAAAGCCAAGGAGATGAGACCAAAGCCAACACTTTCTGCCCGAAGTCGCTGCCCGACAGGAAAGAGGTAAAGTGCTCACGTTCATGGAAAAACGCCATCAGCACCATCACTCCCGACACGCCCATATCGACCATACGTTCGCTCACCATGGTGCCAATCGTCGTGCTGAACGGCACATGATAACGATGAGAGATATAACTGCATCGCCAAACTTCTCCCACACGGGGCAGGGCCAGGTTCAGGCCATAGTTGCCAAACACCGACACCGCCATGTCGTGCGCCGAGGGGTCGATGCCCAACGTGCGGAGTTGCAAACGCCACCGCAACCCTCGGATGATGTGACTCAGCAAGGCGAGGGCAAGACTGACGACAACCCAACCCCAGGCAATGCCTTTGTCAAGTTCCTGAAGTACAACGGCCCAATCGACCTTGCGGGTGAGACTCCACACCATGAGCAAGCCGACCAAGAGAGGCAACACCACCTTGAGCGACTTCTTGGTCCAACGGAGCAACTTTGATATACGCATGAATGATGATTGTTCTAAATAAATGTGTAAGGTCTTAATTCTTCGGAGCCACCTTACAGAACTCCTCGTAGTAATCCAGCACCTCGCGTACATAATTTATAGTAACGCGCGCGTTGAAACGACCGTGGGCCACACAAGGCATCTTGTAGTAAGTCTGGTCGCTCTTGAGGCGGAGACAATATTCCACGTTGTCCTTCCACACCGCAGGATTATAACCTAACGTATCGGCCAAAGCGATAGCATCGAACACATGTCCCAACCCGGCATTGTAACTGGCCAGAGTGAAGCAGACGAGGTCTTTCTCGACCTCCTTTTTCGTCTCGGGCGAGGCATCGCTATATTGCTGAATATCAGGTTGAACGGTACGGGAGATACGACTCCGCAGACTGGTCTCCATGCTGGCAATGAGTCGGGCGCCGGCTTGGACGTTGGCCTCGGGGTCGGTCAACAAACCGACAGGACAACCGAAACGGGAGGCCGTGGCCGGCATCAATTGCATCAATCCTCTTGCCCCCTTGGACGACACCTCGTAGGGGTCGAACCTGGACTCGACAAAAGAGACAGCCGCCAATAGTCGCCAATCCCAACCAAGCCGTTTGCCATAGTTGCGGAAAAGTTGGTCATAGACAGACAGTTGGCCTCGACCCAAGAGGTAGCGAATCTTGACTTGCCGGCCCAAACTCTGCTCATAGTAACGCTTTAACACCGTCGCATAACGAGGCGCCGAACGGTCATAGTTGCAGACCGAGTCAATCTTGGCAGCCAGGGTATCGGCATTGGCACTCACCGCCCATGCCACCGAGTCCTCACTATACTGTCCATGACACTCTCTACAAGCGTCTCGTTGGTCAAACTGTCGGCAGGAAGCACCTCAACGCGGAAAGGCGAGAGGTCAAAGTCCTGCAACACATACTCATCCTGAATACAGAGCTGGTCTCGACCGCCATCGATAACGGCCAACGAATACTTTCCTGCCGACAGAGAGTCGGTGAGATTGACACCCGGATGCGCCACCAGCACCATACCTTGCTCATAGGAATAACCGCAAGTGCGCATTCCTCCCTCCTGACGCAAGACGCTGAAGGCATTGGGCCAAGCCGCCACATCGGCCAACCCGGCTCGGAGGCTGTCGCGCATGGCTTTTTCGGTAGGTGCCACCACCATCTGGAGCGTCAACCCCAAGTCGGAGCACACCTGTTGTGCCATCTCGTATTCGTGTCCTCTCATGCCGCCACGGAAAGAGAAAGCACCGATGGTGGATTGCACCGTAGCAATACGCAAGGTGCCGCTCTCCTCGATCTCCGACCACGCGCGACAAGGCATCCCCTCATCGGGGAAGAACTCCTTATAGGAAATCCACGCGCCAAGAGCGACGCCAACTGCGCCACCCACGATGGAGGCAAAGAGATATCGAGTCTTCACGGCTGAAAGGTGTTGTTGACGGAATGAGATT
The DNA here is from genome assembly GCA_902776605.1 of uncultured Bacteroidales bacterium. GTDB lineage: Bacteria > Bacteroidota > Bacteroidia > Bacteroidales > UBA3663 > Liminaster. The sequence continues at coordinate 4,733 of CACYQQ010000174.1, forward strand.
GAGACAAAGGAGACCAAACAGCAAGCCGGTTACTTGCTGTTGATCTTGATATACTGTTTCAAGAGGTCGATAGCGACGCTGTTGCTACCACCCTGTGGGACAATGATATCGGCATACTGTTTGGTAGGCTCGATATGCAAGTTGTGCATAGGTTTGATGATGCGCTGATAGCGATCGACCAAGTCTTCGACGGTACGACCACGTTCCACGACATCGCGACGCAAGACGCGGATGAGACGTTCATCACTGTCGGCATCCACAAAGACCTTCATATCCATGATGGCACGGATAGAGGGATCGACCAATGCCATGATACCCTCCAGGATAATGACCTGACGGGGTTCGATGTGCTTGGTTTCCTTGAGACGGCTACAGGTGGTGTAGTCATAGACAGGTTCGTCAACGGCCTTGCCCTCACGAAGCATCGTGAGGTGCTCGTAGAGCAACAACCAGTCGAAGGCACGAGGCTCATCGAAGTTCTGCGCGCGGCGTTCTTCCCACGGCAAGTGGCTACTGTCTTTGTAATAAGAATCTTGCGATAGAACGGTTACACTTCCTTCAGGAAGGCTTTCAATGATTTTGCGGACGACGGTGGTCTTACCAGATCCTGTACCACCAGCTATACCAATAATCATGATGAATAGGCTTGTTTATGCTATATTTCTAATGTGGCATGGCCACGATGAATAATCATTGCAAAAATACTACATTTTTACGACATGCCGCCAATTTAAGTAGAAAAACTGCCATTTCATCCTCCATTTCTTGCTCATTTTCGGGAAAAGTAGTATTTTTGCCGTGCAATTTTGGACGTTATGCTACCTATAACAAAAAATCTTATCAAGCAATTACGCAGTTTGGAGCAACGCAAGTTCCGTCGCCAAGAGGGTGAATTTGTGGCCGAAGGCAACAAACTGGTGCAAGACAACCTTCTGTCTCTTTCTTGCCACCGACTGGTGGCTACTCCCGACTGGTGGACCGCTCACCCCGAGGCAGAAAAGTCGGCCGAGGAGTGTTATGTCATCTCGCCCGCCGATATGGAGCGCCTCAGTCTGATGCAATCGCCCCAAGAGGTTTTGGGCGCTTTCCGTATGCCCAATCGCGTGCTCGACAGCGACATCGAAGAGGCGTTGGCCAACCAACTGGTCGTAGCGCTCGACGAGGTGCAAGACCCTGGTAATCTGGGTACTATCATCCGCTTGTGCGACTGGTTCGGCATCCGCAACATCATCTGTTCGCCCAATACGGCGGACTGTTTTGCCCCAAAAGTGGTGCAAGCCACCATGGGTGCCATCGCTCGCGTCAAAGTCTATTATACCGACCTGCCAACGTTCCTCTCGACTATGCGTCAACGCCAAGTACCTGTCTATGGCACTTTCCTGGAGGGCGAGAATATCTACCAATCGAACCTCTCTCCCCACGGCATCATCGTGATGGGTAATGAGGGGCGCGGCATCTCGGACGCTGTGCGTCAACAGGTTACTCACAAACTTTTCATTCCGCCCTACCCAGCCGACGCCCTTACCAGCGAGTCGTTAAACGTAGGCATTGCCACCGCCATTACGGTGAGTGAGTTTAGGAGGAGACCCACCCCCTAACCCCCTCCCGTTAAATAGGGAGGGGGGAATGTTTACCAAAACAAGACACTAAATATAACCTCACTAAAAACTATTTCGAGTTTTTTCGTGCATTTCGTGGTTATATTAATATCTCCCTCCATGGCAAGAGTTTTCCGTGTCTTCTGTGTTTTCCGTGGTTATAATATTCCTTTCGTGGTTACACACCTTAAATGAAAAAAGTAGCAGTCATCATACTTAACTGGAACGGCATGAGTCACGGACTCATCCGTCGTTACCTGCCTTCGGTGGTCGAAAACACCAATCCGGACCTGGCCGATGTCATTGTGGCCGACAATGGTTCGACCGATAACTCGTTGGAAGTCATTACCCAAGAGTTTCCTTCGGTGCGGACCATCGCCCTCCCTCAGAACTATGGTTTTGCCGAAGGTTACAACCAAGCCATTGCCCAAGTGGAGCACCCGTATGTGGTGTTGCTCAACGACGATGTGGCGTGTGCGCCGCATTGGTTAGACCCCCTTGTGGAGTATATGGAGCAACATTCCGAGGTGCTGGCGGCCCAACCGAAACTGAAGAGTGACCGCGACCGCACCCTCTTTGAATATGCTGGCGCGGCTGGCGGTTTCCTCGACCGGATGGGTTATCCCTACTGCCGTGGACGTATCTTCCAGGATGTCGAGAAGGACCTTGGGCAATACGACTCGCCTTGCGCAATTGATTGGGCCACAGGAGCTTGCCTCATGGTTCGACGACAAGCCTACCTCGATGCCGGCGGGTTGGACAAGGAGTTTTTTGCCCACATGGAGGAGATTGACCTCTGCTGGCGATTGCGCCGCATGGGGGGCAAGGTGATGTGTCTGCCCTTCAGCGAAGTCTATCACCTGGGCGGAGCTTCTCTATCGGCCGACAATCCTCGCAAGACGTTGCTCAACTTCCGCAACTCGCTCCTGATGCTCTACAAGAATCTTCCTGAGGATCTACGCGATGGCATCCTTTTCCGCCGCAAGTTGCTGGACGGACTCGCCGCCCTCAACTTCATCCTGCATGGTCAATTTGTCCACGCCAAAGCCATCTGGCGTGCCCATCGCCAAGCCTCTCAGATGATACGAGACATCTACTCCAAGGCACCTGCGTCAAGCGCCATCTTCGGCCAAGCGCCTTTGGGCACTGTCAATATCCTCTATCGGTACTATATCAAGAGACAAAAGACGTTTAGTTCATTGACAATTTAATTTATTGACTATTTGACTATTTACAATTTACTATTTATTGGGGTATTTAGTTATTTGACCATTTTCTCCGTGGACGCAGTAATTTGTAATTAGTAATCTGTAATTAGAAGATTAATGTCCGGGCATTTAGTTCTCCTCATCATAGCTGCCTATTTTGCAGCCATCTTTTTGGTCACATGGTTGACCAACCGCAAGAAACAAGTCAACGACAATCAGGCCTTTTTCACCGGTGGACGCAAGTCACCTTGGTGGGTAGTGGCCATTGCCATGATAGGCACCAGCATCTCGGGTGTCACTTTTATTTCCGTGCCAGGTATGGTGGCTGGCACCCAGTTCAGCTACCTCCAGATGGTGTTGGGCTTCGTGACAGGTTATTTTGCCATCGCCTATGTCCTCCTGCCACTTTATTATCGCCTCAATCTGAGTAGCATCTACGGCTACTTGGAACAACGTTTCGGCCCTCGTTCCTATCGCACCGGCGCCCTCTTCTTCCTGCTCAGCAAGTTCCTGGGGTGCGGCGTACGTATGTACCTGACTGCCTTGGTGTTGCAGTTGGTATTGTTCGACAGCATGGACATCCCCTTCGGACTCAATGTGGCAGTAACGATGTTGGTTGTCTGGCTCTACACCTTCCGTGGCGGTGTCAAGACCTTGGTCTGGACCGACATGTTGCAGACTCTCTCGCTCATCGCTGCCGTCGTGCTCTGCATCTACTATGTCTGCCAGACCATGCACCTCGATGCCTCGGGACTATGGAACACCTTGGCCGACAGCGACATGAGCCGCGTGTGGTACTTCGACGACCCCTTGGACAAACGTTACTTCTGGAAGCAGTTCCTGGCAGGTGTATTCACCACCATCGCCATGACGGGCCTCGACCAAGACATGATGCAGAAGAACCTGTCGTGCAAGACCTTGCACGATGCCAAGAAGAACGTCATCAGCTACGGGTTCGGTTTCCTTCCTGTCAATATTCTTTTCCTTGCCCTCGGTGTATTGCTCTATCAGTTTGCCGACCAACTGCATCTCACGGTCGAGAAACCCGACCAACTCTTCCCCGCCATTGCCACTGGTGTCGATGCATCGGGCACACCTTACCTGCCTATGGTCGTCGGCATTCTCTTTGTGCTCGGACTCATTGCTGCTGCCTTCTCCAGTGCCGGTTCTGCTGTCACAGCATTGACCACCTCGGTCACCATCGACATGCTGCAAGCCGACAAGAAAAAAGATGAAGCACAACTGCGCCGCACCCGTCAGTGGGTACACGTTGCCAACTGTCTGGTCATGGGTCTGCTCATCTACCTCTTCCGCGTCATCGGTTCGGGTTCGGTCATCAATGCCGTCTATGTCATCGCCAGCTACACTTACGGACCCCTGCTCGGCCTCTACCTCTTCGGTCTTTACACGCATTGCCAAGTGCGCGACCGACTGGTTCCCTTCATCTGCATCGTCTCTCCCCTGCTCTGCTTGCTCCTTGCCACCCACAGCGAAGCGTGGTTCGGCGGCTACCAGGTGGGCTTCGAACTCCTTCTCTACAACGCCGCCCTCACTATGTTAGGCCTTTGGGCAACGTGCCGGAAGAAATCATGAAAACAAAAAGACAACCTATTCCTTTAACAAATATAAAACCTAATTAAAATGAAAAAAGCACTTCTATTAACACTGTTTGCGATTGTTGGCTTGACCGCCTTCGCTCAAACTATTCACATGCAA
>CACYQQ010000175.1 GCA_902776605.1 uncultured Bacteroidales bacterium
CGGCAGGGGCGCAAAGCCCCTAAGAGCGTCCTTGATATCTATTGCGTAACTCGTTTGTGGTTTTCGCCCTGCAAACATAGTGACTCATAATAGGATGACAAGAGAAACAAAGGAAGATGATGACGACCAACTGGGAACGCAAGGAGGTCGGAAAGACTTCGGCAAATGAGAATCTGGATGAGCATCCATGTAAATTCGGATAAGTGTAAACCTTTATTCAAATAGGAGTCAAATTGAATCCAAAATAGCGCCAGTTTAAAAAAGTGGAGTGTCAGCAATTTCACAACTGTTGACACCCTATTTCTAAATAACCCATGTGAATAAACTAATTTGATCACTGACAGTAAGGGTGCCTATTCTGAGCCTCCGAACTGCCTCAACTCGCTACGAAAGCAAACTCTCCAACGAGTTGGCATAATCAAAAGTTGCGCAAAGATAAGGCTATTTTTTTTCTTATCCAAGAGTTTGTATAAAAAAAGTGAAAAAACATGTAAAATTACACATTTTTTCACCTGTTTTTACCATTTTTGATAGAAAATTGCTATAACTTTGAGATACTATTATAAAAATCTATCGAAAATGACAGAATTGTCTAATCGGCAAAACGTAAAATATTCCTCCTATTGGAACACTAATTTGCATCGGCAAACGACCGTCGCGTCTTTCCGTTGGCGCACCTCGACCTGGCAGTGTGTCGGGTCGGCGTGATCGACAAAGAAATCGAGCACATCTCCACAATAACTCTCGGTGACGTACGCAATCTCGAAGCGGCGCAAAGGATGCTCGCGATAGAAATCCAAGGAGAAGAGATCCAACACATGCGAGATATAACGGATGCTGTTGACATGACCGTTGATGTCGATGTCGCTATACTTGGCCACGATGCTGCACTCGGGTTGCTCGGCAGTCACCTTGATGCGCTCGGGTTTATCGATGGGACAAGGTTGCTCGGGACAGGTATAGTCGAGCAAAAGACCATTGTGGAGCGAGGTAAGGTCAACCGGTTTTCGACTCTGGATGCCAATCAGCGCCCAGGTGCTCCTGCCATAGCCGATGGTCTTACCTTCGGCATTGCGTATGGCATAGTTACGGTCGGTGAAAAGACGATAGACTTTCTCGACCCAAGTATCAATCTCGAACGTCTCATAGCGTTGAGGCAGAGCATCGAACTCGATAGCGAGACGCGACAAAACCCAGGTGTAGGACTCGTCGTTGAAGTTGGACATACCGAAACCTCGCGCCGTGGCATGTTGCTCCGTACAGTTGAGCAAGTGGTTGCCCAACATGCTCAAAGTGAGTCGTCCGGTGAAGTCGGCATGAAAGGGTTCACACACCAACGAGGTGGTACTAATTTTATCTAACATAAAACCCCTCTCTAACTCCCCCGAGGGGGGGAGGATTTGAAAGTTACAACAAATATAAATCTGTTTCCTAAAGTCCCTAATGCTTCAAACTAAGACTGAGAAACTCAACGGGAAGACTTGAAGGAAACTGCTTTCGAAACAATTTAATATTCCACCTTATCAACCTTGAGACGCCACTCACGGAAGGCGGCTTGCGCCTCGTGACGCATCATGCAGATAGAGGGGATAGAACGGACATCTGCGGTGCGGTCAATCTCGTCGTAGATGAAGATGGCGCTGAGGCACATCGGACAAGGTTCACACGAAGTGTAGATGACGCAGCCGTCCAACTTGAAAGTGCCCAACTTCTGGCAGGCATTGCGGATGGCCGAAACTTCGGCATGGGCGGTCGGGTCGTTGTTGGCGGTCACGCGGTTCACGCCAGTAGCCACCAGTTCTCCATTCTTGACAATGACAGCGCCGAAAGGACCACCGCCATTGCGGACATTCTCGACCGAGGCATCGATAGCCAACTGCATGAACCGTTCGTCCTCGGGCGTGATTTCGTTGCTCTGGACGATGGCAAGACTCTCCATGCGCAAGTCGGGATATTGCTCATGAACACGTTTGCGGCCCTCCATAAACTCTTTCTCGACCAGATAAACGGCACCGGCCACTTGTGCACCCGCCTGCTTGCAGATTTCGAGCACACCTAACGTGGCATTGCCATTGGCGAGGAAATCGTCCACCAAGAGGATGACGTCGCTGGCATCAAGCAACTCCTTGCTCACCAGCATGTCAAAGTTCTTGCCCTTGGTGGCCGAGTGCACCGAAGTGCTGTAGCAAGCGCCCACAGTGTTGGGCTTCGCCTTCTTGGCAAAGACCATCGGCACACCCATTGCCAAGGCGGCCGACATGGCAGGAGCGATACCACTCGACTCCACGGTCAGCACTTTCGTGATGCGCGGATCTGCATTACGGAACAGGGCAGCAATCTCCTGACCCACACGATTCATCAGTTGAGGATCCACCTGATGGTTCAGGAAACTATCTACTTTGAGAATACCACCTGGAAGGAACTGTCCTTCGGCGGCAATACGTTGTTCTAATTCTTTCATATTTATAAATATAACGGACCCCCTCCCGACCTCCCCGTGGGGAGGAGATTGCAAGTTACAAACAATGGACGGAAACACGAGTTCCCCATAGGCATTGTGCATAACCGACAAAAGAAGGAGATTGCAAAAAATAGATACGTTCCGAAATAGACTCCTCCCCCCGGGGAGGATGGGAGGGGGTCACTGATTGATTATCCTCTGCCCCATTCGGGTCAGTTCGGTATAGATATCGACACAGGCGACGGCATCGAAGGCGGCATAGGCCAACTGCTTGTCCGTCAAGTGAGGAGCCTCCCAGTTGGTGAGGCGTTGGCGCTTGGAAATACGCTTTTGGAAAAGGAGGGCATAAATCTTCGAGAGACTCATCTCCTCGATGCCGTACCCCTTCACCAGATGTTGCAACTCGATGAAACCGTGCGGATGGATGTCCTCCTCCCACTTACCGAGGTTGCGGAAGTCGTCGGTGGTAGAGAGACCCACCTTGATGATGGCAGGGTCTTCGAGCAAGGCCTTGAGACATGCAGGAATGCCGCCTATCAGGTTGAGGCGGAACAAGTATCCCGTCTTGCCAGCAGACAATTGCACCAAGCATACCTTATAGGTCACACCCTTGACAAAGGCGGGGCGGGTTTCGGTATCGAACCCCACGACGCAATGGGCATCGCGGATAGCCTGGATAGCCATCTCGGCTTCCGCCTCCGTAGTAGCCACCACGATGTTGCCCGTGTGAGTAACTATCGGCAGTTGATTAAATTCTTCTTTTTCAATCTTTTGCAATAACATGGTGAAGAAATTTTTCTACCTTTATATCGACCCAGTCGGACAAACTCTGCCCCAACTTGAGCCTCTGACGGATTTCCGTCGATGAAATATTAAACATAGGTGCATCCACCCATTGAACGGTCGAATACTTGACACCCTCTTCGGGCAATGGATATCCCGGACGTGGATACACTATTACATGAAAGTCACGCAAAATGACTTGCCAATCCTTCCACTGGTTGAAAATCTGCCAATTGTCGGCACCAATCACCAGGAAATACTCCTTATCGGGATGCAATTCCTGCAACCGCCGCAACGTGCAGATGGTATAATTGGGCAAGGGCAGGTCATCCTCGACGTCACTCACGCGGAGCCCCCGATGACCTTCGATTGCCAATTGGAGCATCGCACGACGCTCCTCATTACCCATCAATTCGGCACCTGCCTTGAGGGGATTCAATGGCGTACGGATCAACCAAACCTCATCGACGAGGGATTGTCGAACCAGATAATCGGCCAAAGCGACATGTCCTTTATGAACGGGATTAAAACTCCCGGAATATACTCCGATGCGCATTTACGACACTCACTGTATCAATCCTTCAGGAAGTCGGTCACGAGCTTCAGCACCTCGGCCTTGGCCACGTCCAAATCGTCGTTGACAACAACCTTATCGAACTGAGGGGCAAACGTCATCTCGTAGGCAGCCTTGTCCAACCGCACTTGAATCACCTCTTCGGTGTCGGTGCCACGCCCATGCAGACGTCGAGACAACTCCTCGATAGAGGGCGGCATAACAAAAATGCTGAGAGCACGTTCGCCATAGTACTTCTTGATATTGACCCCGCCCTTGACATCGACGTCAAACAGGACCACTTTACCGGCATCACTCATACGCTCCACTTCGCTCTTGAGGGTACCGTAGAACTTGTCTGTATAAACCTCCTCATACTCCAGAAACTCATCATTGTCAATGCGTCGGCGGAACTCTTCGGGAGTAAGGAAATAATACTCCACGCCATTCTTCTCCGTTCCACGAGGTTGACGGCTTGTACAGGAAATGCTGAAAGCCAGATTTGGGTTCTGTTGCATCAAGTATTGCACCAGGGTAGATTTGCCACTACCCGAATGTGCGCTGAATATGATTAGTTTTTTTGACATAGGCGAAAAAAAATAAAAGGGCCAGAGGGGCTTGACAAACTAGTGAATCTAGATAATCTAGAAACGCTCTCTTTTACAGCACATTGAGCACCTGCTCCTTGATTTGCTCCAGTTCATCCTTCATCTTGACGACGATGCGCTGCATCTCGGCTTGGTTCGACTTGCTACCCAGGGTGTTGATCTCGCGACCCATCTCCTGAGCGATGAAGCCTAGCTTCTTACCCGTACCACCTGCATCCATCGGAGCATCCATCGTCTCCATAAAGTACTTGAGATGGTTGTCCAGACGATGCTTCTCCTCGTTCACATCGAGTTTCTCAATATAGTAGATCATCTCCTGCTCCAGGCGGTTCTTGTCATAATCGACAGGAAGTTGCTCCAGGCGGCTGATGATGTCTTGGCGAATCTTTTCGGTGCGCTCCTTCTCGTAGGGTTCGATGCTCTCCAGCAAGGCGCGGATGTTGGCAATCTTATCCGAGAAGACCTTGTAGAGCGACTCACCCTCCTGCGTGCGGAAAGCGACGAAATTGTCGATTGCCTGAGCCACGACGCGGGTGACGGCTTCCATCTCCTCCTCGCCGACTTCCTCCTCCGACACGCTGACCGAATCGGGCATACGGAGCAAGGTCTGCAACAGGATAGCGGCACCGGTTGCCTGTTGGTCAACCTGCACCATACCCAGTTCCTTACGCAAAGATTCTACCTGTTGGTAATAAGATTTAACGACATTGACATTGATGGTTGGAGCCTCCGACGTGTTCTGTTCCTCGACGTTCAACGTAAAGTCCACCTTGCCACGTTGCAGGGACTTCTGAACCATCGAGCGGAACTCCATTTCTCTTTCTCTATATTGCTGTGCCACCTTCATTCCAAGGTCCAATTGCTTGGAATTGAGCGAGCGGATTTCAACAGTTACTTTCTTATTCTGGATGACGGCAGTTGCCTTGCCGTAACCTGTCATTGATTGTATCATTTCTGATGTCGGTGAATTAAAATGTGTTGCAAAGATAAGTATATTTTATTTAAGTTGTACCGTGGAGTTGCTTTTTTTTCAAATTTCAAACGCAATTAAACAAAAAGGAACACATTTTTTTGGAATATTTATAGAAAAGCAGTATCTTTGCACGCATTTTATTTTTACGCATGCGCACAACAAGATTATGAATATTTTGCTCATAGAGACCTCGGCTAAAGCATGCAGCGTAGCCCTGTGTCACGATTTTAACATAGAATTCAAACGCGAGACGCTGGAGGGCCCAAATCACGCCTCCGTGCTGGGTCAATTTGTTGAAGACACTATCCAGTATGCCCGCCAGAACGACATGATGCCCGATGCCGTTGCCGTCAGTGCCGGCCCTGGCAGTTACACCGGTCTCCGCATCGGCGTGAGCGAGGCCAAAGGTGTTGCTTTCGGACTCAACATCCCCCTTATCGGCATCCCCACATTGGAGGCGCTCTGTTGCCACGTCATGTTCTGCCCCATCCTGGAGGAGGGCATGCCCGAAAGTGGTTACTACTGTCCAATGATTGATGCCCGTAGAATGGAAGTTTACTCAGCACTCTACAATCGTGCGCTGAAAGAGGTGCGTCCCGTAGGTGCCGATGTGGTAACAGAAGAAACCTATAAGCAATGGCTCGATGAGCACCCTATCTACTTTTTCGGCAATGGCGCCAAGAAGTGCTTTGATAATAATGATTTGGCCGACGGAAAAACGTCGGCAATAAATCATCCCAATGCCCACTACATGGATGGTATTGAGCCGTTGGCCAAGTGGATGATGCCACTGGCGGAGAAACGTTTCCTGAATGAGAAGTTCGAGGATGTTGCGTACTTTGTACCGTTCTACCTGAAGGACTTTGTTGCTATTAAGGCGAAGCCATTGATTTAAGAAGTTTGAAAAAGATAAAGGAAGTTAGAAGAAGATATGGATATCAAAGGATTAGACTATAACACAGCACGCGAGCGACTCATAATGACTGAGTACGGTCGTGAGATACAGAGGATGATTGATGTGGCCATCGCACTGCCTACTAAAGAAGAGCGCATGCGTTGTGCTTATGCTATCATCCACCAGATGGAGATGAAGAACCCACAGGTTCGTGAGGGTGAAGACTACGAGCAGACCCTTTGGGACCACCTCTACCTGATGAGTCGCAAACAACTCGACATTGACTGGCCCTATGATATGAGTGAGGCAGAAAACATCTTGGCAAAGCCTGCTCCGATGAAACACCCGTCACCCAACGGACAGTCACGCATGCGTCACTATGGTCGGTTGCTCATGGAGGTCTTCGAACGTTTGAAGACCATGCCGGAGGGTGTTGAGCGCGACGAACTAGTCCGTCTGACAGCCAAC
>CACYQQ010000176.1 GCA_902776605.1 uncultured Bacteroidales bacterium
AACTATCGCAACTATGTCTGGTAAGGCAAACCGTCAGAGCAACATCTACTACCGTACCGACAAGCAGACCGGCAAGGTCTATACCGGCACCCTCTTGAACCCGAACAACCACGCGGACTCGGAGGCAGTGAACAACGCCCGCATCAAGTTCGGCCAGCGAGTCGGCAACGCCTCTGCCTGGTTGGCAGCCAACAAGCCCAGTGGCGCTCAGCCCAAGGGCAGCGAACTCTATCAGAAGGTCTATAAGGCCTACAAGTCGCAGACCAAGATGAGCGGCCTCTTCGCTTACATCGTTCACCTCATGGACGAGGAGGGCAATGTCCGTATGGGCGGCAAGAACACTGGCAGCGGGGATATGGGATGATTGAGGTTGTAAGGTCTTGAGGTTATAAGGTTCTGAGGGAGTTAATTGGAGTTAAAAGGAGTTATCGCTTCGCTCATGGAGTTAACGGACGAATGAAAAAAGTGAAAATGAAAATTGAAAGTTGAAAAAGCTCTGAGTTATCAGATTATTCCGACTACTCCGATTACTCCCGAGCTCCTTAGTGCCGAAGGCTATTAGCGTGCGAAGCACCTTTAGCGGCTCGAAGAGCTCTTTAGCCTCAATTTGTCGCTTTTGCCTGTTCTTTGACAGACTGAAGTAAGAAGTCCCGCAGGAAAGGTCCTGCGGGACGTTTTCTTAAAGGAGTAAGTCAGAACGTGATGTTCAAGCCTATGAGGTAGTCGCGCGTGGTGGGCACTTGGTAAGACACTTTCTTGACAAAGTGACGTTGGTCGAGGCGTGGCGAGGAGGAAAACCAAGTTTCCTCGCCACTGTATGTAGTGTTGGGCACAGGGTCAATGCCAAACTTGTCATTGAGGTCTGAGCAAATGATGAATGGGTTGCGTACGGTGGCATAGAGACGCATCTGGCTCAAGTGAAAACGCTCCAACCATTGCTTGGGAAGATTGTAGCCCAAGGTGATGACGCGAATGCGGCAGATGGAGGCATCGTAGTGGCTGGGAAAGGAATTTCGGAGGTTGGATGCATGCTGATAATCCTCGTCGGAATGGTCTTCCAGGCGAATTAGGGCGCTGGAATGATTGATAGGGTAGCCATTAAGATCGGGAGCATAAGTATCAATATCGCAAAAGAGGTTGCCGCCCACTTGGAAGGATCCAATGATGTTCAAGTCCCAGTTGTGCCAAGTGAGGAGTGAACTGAAGTAGCCTTTCAGTTTTGGTTCTTCGCTGACGATATCACAGAGGGTGTCGTTCTTAATAAAGTCAACCAGCATGGTCTTTGTGGTATGTATGGGCTTGTCGAGATAATCCTTGTAGAGGTCTTGGTCGTGGTCGATGGCCGATAACTTGTTGCGGTTGGCGTACAGGCCAAGTCCTAACTGCCAGGTCAAGTCGTGCCAATGGTCGATGACGATGCCTTGCAATGAGAGTTCGAAACCTCGATTCTCGGTGCTGGCAAATCCAGCCGTTTTATATTGATACAAGTCGTTTTGGTAGTGAAGCACCCTATTGCTCCAGAGGTGACTGTTCTGCTGTTTGTAGAGGTCGAGAGTGCCAGAGAGGCGTCCCTTCCAGAGACTGAAGTCGATCCCTAAGTTCTTGCTTCTGTACTTCTCGCTACCGCCATCGGTATCAGGCCGGTTGATTATTCCTTGGTCGAAACGAAGAGACAACATGTGCAGACAATCCCAGTTGCGAGCAAAACCCTCGCGATGGATGTTCCACTGCACTTGCAAAGAATGAGAATCGGTCCAGTCCAAGTCGTACCCCAAGAAGCCGGTGAATCGTTGCTGTTTGGAAGACGGGTAGTCACTGTCTGGTCCTGCGTCGAAATAGTAATATTGTGTTAAGGATTTCGAACGAACGGTGTTTCTTTCTAATTGGGAGGTCCAATGTATTTGGTACCGATTAGCGAATTCGTAAGCAGCCGAGTAGAGTTGCGCGTGCCGATGATTACTGTTATCCTCTCGGCTGGCATATTGTTGCATAGAATACCGACCGCCAGAGACCTGTTCATAGTCGCGGGAAGAGCGGTAATGATCTATGTGACGTTCTGTACGATAGAACCCGAAAAGCATGAGGTGATGTCCTGATGCCCAGTATTTGTTGTAGTTCAGTTCGGCATTGACAATGGTGCTCCGGTCCCGATTCTTATAGAGCAAGTTGTTGTATTTAGTTTGATTGGGAGATTCCTGTTTGCGGAAAGAACCTGCCCTGTTGGCGCGCAAGTCGAACGACAATTCCTCCATCCAGGGACAGAGGATATGGATATTCCAATCCGTATAGTAACGGTCGTCGTTGAGTTTATAGTATTCCTGCTTGATGGCATGGTCAACAGGCGTCTCCTGACTCAACATTGGGGAGAGGAAGAGATATTCCTGGAAATTGCCGGCATTGGTTTTGTTTTTCTGGTGGGCATAGCGGCCAGAGACATAGAGGGTGACATATCGCCCCAGATGCTGCGTCAAGTCAAAGTGGACATTTGTGTTGTGAGCATCGGAATTGGGCAGGAGTCCTTCGTCGCTGGAGTGACCGATACCGCTGTTGATATAGCCGGACTTCCAGCTGGTAACATACGAGAGCAAGTGCTTGTGCTCGATGGCCGTCTGGTAGATGTCCTGACGGTCGATGTCGAGTCCTGAGTTTTCGAAGTAATTGTATGTTTGAAAGGAAGGAAAACCGTATTGTTCCTCTGGGTCGCCATCGGACAAAATGAGGAGGGGTTCGTTGTGCAGTTTACGCCAGATGCGGAGATCCTTGGCCTTCATCATCGGATAATGGTAGAAAGCCTGTTTGGCTGCCACGTACCCCTGATAGGAGACTTTGGTGTGCTGAGGGACTTCGTTGCCGCGAGTGTAGAGGAAGATGATGCCGTCCGTGCCTCGTGAACCATACATGGCAGCGGTGGCTGCATCTTTCAGTATGCGGATGCCGACAATCTCGGCAGGGTCGATGTCGGACAATGAACCGTGGTAGGGCATTCCGTTGAGGAAATAGGTGGGGGCGTCGGTAGCGCTTGTCAGACTACGTATGCCGCGGATGGAAAGACCGTCGAAGTCGATGCCCGCTACACGATCCTGTAGCGCCTGATTGATATTCAGGGCCGGTTGCTGAAGAATGTAGTCGGAAGTGATGATTGAAGGATCCACGTAAATGGTGCACTTGGCTGTCGTGTGGGCCATCGTGACTGAGGGTATGAGCGCAATACTCATACAGGATAGGAAGAGTAAGTTTTTCATTCAAAAGGGGAGGTGTTTACACTTGTTTAACGATGTTGTCTTGTTGAGGAATAATGAAGTCTTTCGGGGTAAGATTATCGTTTGCCGAGCAGGTGGTTGAGTTGTTCAATAATGGAGTGCTCGTTGTCGTTCCAGAGGACGGCATCGGAGAGAGCCATTTTCTGCTCCTGCGACATCTGACTGTCGATCCGGGCTTGAATAGCAGCACGGGTGGTGTGGTCGCGAGCCAAGACTCGGGCGATGCGCAGTTCCAAGGGGGCGGCAATGCACCAGACGCTGTCGGCCTGGATGAGGTGACTGAACCCCGATTCGAAGTAGATGGCGGTCTCGACAAAGAGGGTGGCGTGGATAGGGTCGTCCGCTTTCAAGGCTGCTTGTCGTTGGACTATGTCGCGGGCTACGGCAGGATGCACCAAAGCGTTCATCTCGGCCAGTCGGTCCGGATTGGAGAAAATCTCTTTGGCTAAATAGGGTTTGTTGAGTGTGCCATCGGAAAGATAGGTCGCTTCGCCGAAGTGGTCGATGAGCTGTTGCCGCAAGGTAAGGTCGGTGAGCATCAGGCGGCGCGCTTCGCGGTCACAGTCATAGACGCTGTAACCCATTACTTTGAGCACTTGGCTCACTATCGATTTGCCGCAGCCGATGCCGCCTGTCAAGACTACCAATTTGATCGTTGTATTTTGAGGTTTTCAATTCTGTGGTTTCAAGTCGCTATTGCCCCGAGGAGAGGTGCTCTCCAGACTGAATTCTACTTGCGATTGCGACAACTTGAGGTTATAGACCTCGTATTCGTTGAGCGAGGTCTGCACGGAGAGGGGAAGGAACTTGCGATTGGGGTTGGCCAACAGACTGTCGTAAGAGACTATCACCTTGAACTGCTCGGCGGTGAAGTTGTTGTAATGCTCGAAGTTGGCGAGGCATTGCAGATCCACTTGTCGAGGAAAGAGGATGAGACGTTTGCCAGCGGGAAGTCCTTGCACCTGAATGGGTAGGTTGGAGAAAGTCTTGTTGACGTATTGCATCACGGGGACGAGCAGTCGGATGGAGTCGGGAGTGGCTTTGACGCCCAATCCTAAGTTAAGGCCGACGTGGCAGCGCAAGGTGTCCTTCAAGTCGTAATAGAGGATGGTGTTGCTCTCGATGCTGGTGAGGGTGTCGAGGATGGAATTCGGCGCATGAACCAATACGGAGTCGGGGAACAGCTGCGGCTTGAAGTTCTTGTAGTTGCCGTGTGTGTAGAACGAGCCGTTGAGGTGGACGGGTACTTTCTTGCCATCGGTCAAAGCATAACGTGCATCGATGAGGGCCGGCGAGATAGCGGTAATCTGCGTGGACGAAGACAGTTCGTTCATCAGGAGCGAAGTCAACTCGGCTCCCGAGATGCGGAAGTTACCAGCTACATCGGCATAACGGTTGAAATCGACCGTCAGACGACGGAACCCACTCTTGGTGCTGTAGTTCACCAGATGGACGTTGTTGTCGTACAGAGTCACCTTGAGCGATGCCGGAATGTGGGTAGTGAAGACGGCACCCGTCGGCATGTTCTCGATATTGAGCTTCACCTCGTAGGTCGTGTCGCTCTTCTCGTAACTGCTTTGGACAATCCAGAAGATGAACGAGACGATGACAAACACGGAGAAGGTCATCACGTCCTGCCTACCTATGGAAGGTAGGGAACGGATGACCTTCTTGATGGATGTCGGAAGTCTCATACGTGATGAGAGTTTGGTGTTCTAAGGTTCTGAGGTTTTAAGGTGTTATGTATAGACGGATAGGGTCGTTCGCCCTTAAAACCTAAGACTCTAATAACCTTATAACCTAATAACCTTAAAGCATTTACTTGCCTTGCGCAGCGTTCATGTCGCTCAGATCCGTGAAGACGCAATCCTTGCTGACCTGGATGCGAACCTGATACTCAGGTTTCAACTTGATGATGA
>CACYQQ010000177.1 GCA_902776605.1 uncultured Bacteroidales bacterium
GGAAGTATCTGGTCATCAAACTCAAGAAAACGCCGGCCGACAGCAATTGGTCGTTCCGCATGTTCGACGAGAACAACTATTGGACCTCATGCTACGAGAACAATTTCCAGCGAAACACCACCATCATCGTACGTCTGCAAAATATGTACCGCACCATCAATGGCAGTGTCTCGTCAGTCAAGTTGGACCCCTCACACATCTACATCGCCGGTTTCTGGAGCATGGGAGGTACGCCGCTCTACATCGACAAGCTCTATCTGACCAACCGAGATGACCATCAGGAGGAGGTTTCGGGCATCGACGAACTGCATGAAAGCGACTCGCTGCCGCAGGAGATTTTCGATCTGACGGGCAGACGCATCGGCCAGGAGGGTCTATTGCCGAACCAACTCTACGTGAAGGGGGGCCGGAAGTGGATATTGAAGTGAATCAAGGGTTTATAACAGTCAAGTCTCATCCTCCGAAGTCGAAGATATGAACGGAATCATTGAAGTGATCGATACTGTGAACGGGTACGTATGGTTGCTGGTCATTGCCTTGCTGGTGGCATGCGCAACGTGGTTTACCATACGACTGAAGTTCGTGCAATTCAGGATGTTACGGCAAATGCTCCGCATCCTTTTCCTCAAACCGAAGAAGGGCGAAATCGGTGCTTTCCAGGCTTTTGCTGTGGCCTTGAGCAGTCGCGTGGGCACCGGTAATCTGGCAGGTGTGGCCAGTGCCATCTTCGTTGGCGGACCCGGATCAGTGTTCTGGATGTGGCTGATGGCGGTGTTGGGTGCCGCAACGGCATTCGTCGAATCGACGTTGGCGCAACTCTACAAACGGCGGGGCGAAGATTCGTTTCATGGCGGACCCGCCTACTACATGGAAACGGGACTGGGGCATCGTTGGATGGGCATATTGTTTGCTATCCTGATAACCTTGACCTTTGCCATGGCCAACCAAGTGGTCCAATCGACCACGTTGTGTGACAGCATTGCCGATACCTTCCAGGTCGGAAAAGTGACGGTAGGCATCGTCCTCACCGTGGCAACCCTGCTGGTCGTCTTTGGTGGCATTCGTCGTATTGCACATTTCGCATCGATTGTCGTGCCGTTCATGGCTTTAGGCTTTGTGGCATTGGCGCTGTATATCATCGCGGTCAATATCACGAAGTTACCGAATGTCTTTGAGGTCATTCTCGCCGATGCCTGGGGCATCCGCGAGGTGGCGGGCGGCGGCATCGGTGTGGCGGTGATGCAAGGTGTGAAACGAGGACTGTTCAGCAATGAGGCGGGCGAAGGAAGTGCTCCCAATGCCGCTGCTATTGCCGACACGGAACACCCTGTGAACCAAGGGCTTCTGCAAGCCTTCGGTGTCTTTATGGATACGCTCGTGATATGCTCTTGCACGGCCTTTATCATCATCATTTCGGGGAAATACGACTGCGGCAAGGATGGTATCTTGCTCACGGCCGAGGCGCTGGAAGCCGAAATAGGTAGCGTGGGACGATATTTCATCACGGCTGCCATCTTCCTGTTTGCCTACAGCACCATCATCGCCAATTATTTCTATGGCGAGACGAATATCCGATTCATAACCAAAAGGAAAAGATACATTTTTCTCTTGCGTGTCTTCACGGGGGCCGTCATCATGGTAGGTTCTCTCGTTGACCTACAGACGGCTTTTTCGTTCGTTGACTTGGCCATGGCTCTCATGACCATCCTCAACCTGGTGGCTATCACAGCCCTCTTTCCTAAAGTCCGATTCCTATTGGACGACTACAAGTCTCAACTTCACAAACACCATCTGCCGCACTTCCATCGCAACCGAATGCCCGAAGAAAGCGACAAACTGGAGGCTTGGGATTGACGAGAATCCGAGACATAGGATTTAAGGAGAACCCGAGGCTTGGGATTGATTAAGGGGAACCCGATGGGTTCCCCTCTCCTTTTTTCTTACTTACCGATTGTGACAACAGCACTCGGCTGCATGGCCATCGACATACCGATGTGCGCAATGAGCGCAAACGCCTTGAATAACATAACTCACATGTCGCACCTCAAAGCCCTCAGGAACAGGCACTTCGGGGATTTCTACATTCTCCATACAGATTGTCTTGCCACAAATGGAACAGGTGAGATGCACATGCCGATGCGTATGCAGGCAATACTTCTGTTGTCCGCTTCCGTCATCGACGGTCTGGAGCAGTCCATGTTCCACAAAAAGGGTAAGGGTGCGGAACAACGTACTGCGATCGACCGTAGGCAGTACTCCTTCCAAGTCGGCAATGGCGAAAACGTAATCGAAGGTGAGCAACGAGCGCCACACCAAGATACGTCCTGCCGTAGGCCGGATATCGTGTTCGGCAAGGAATGTAGAAATATTCATAGTTTCAGGACTTTAGCCAAAAATTATCGAACCTTCAGCCGATAGAGTTGTGACTCGAAGTCAATTCCTGTATTATAGGTCGAATCGGTCTTGAAGGTCTCCAACAGGCATTGGCGGACGAACTTGCTGGAACGGCGGCACGACGACTCGAAATCGACTCCGTTGACGGCATCGGCCCCCAGAATAGCGGCAAAAACGTCGCCAGTGCCCGACCGAGTATGTTCCACTTGCAACTGTCGCTGATAGACCACCGTGTCACTCCCCTGCATGGCAATGACGTTGCCGATACTGCCGTTACCCATGTGGATACCTGTAATAACCAACTTCTTAGCCCCCATATCCAAGAGGCGCTTGGCCAACGTTTCCAGTTCGGCATGTCGCCAACCCGAAGCGTGATAGCGTGTTCCCGTCAGGAAACAGGCTTCGGTCAAGTTAGGGGTGATGATGTCGGCATAGGCGATGAGTCGTCGCATCTCCCGACAGAGTTTCTCTGTGTAGGTGGGATAGATATGACCATTGTCACCCATGACAGGATCGACAAGAACCAACGTCTTGGAGGTAGCGAATTGCTGGAAGAAATCCTCGACGATGCTGATCTGCTTGGCGGAGCCCAAGAAACCGGTCATGATGCCATCGAACTGCAGGTCCAGCTTCTTCCACTCGTTGATGTAGGCAGGCATATTGCCCGTGAAATCCTGACAGAAGAAAGAGGAGAATCCGGTGTGGTTCGAGAAAATAGCCGTAGGCAAAGGGCAACCCTGTACACCTAAGTGACTGATAATGGGCAAGATGACCGATATGGAACAACGGCCATAACCCGATATATCGTTGATTATCGCTATCTTGCGGCTCATACTTCGTCGGCAGCGTAAGTAAACTGACGCAAAGGCATTTCGTAGTCAAACAACTCTTCGGGTTGGAAGAAGCGTGCCACCTCGACAGCCGCATTCTCCACACTGTCGCTGGCATGGACGATATTCTCCTGGAAGGACATCGAATAGTCGCCACGAATAGTACCAGGAGCCGCTTTTCGGCCATTGGTAGAACCCGTCAGGGCACGAACCACATCGACCGCATCAATACCCTCGTAGCAGCAGACAATGACAGGAGTAATCATCATGGCATCCTTGATCTGCTGGAAGAATGGTTTGCCAGCCAAGTGTGCATAATGTTCCGAGAGTTGAGCATCAGTGAGTTGGCACATCTTCATGCCACACAGGTGCAAACCTTTCCGCTCGAAGCGTTGTGTAACCTCTCCTACCAGTCCGCGCATCAGGCAGCTGGGTTTCAAAATGACAAGCGTACGTTGAGTCATATAGTTTATATAATAGTTTAGAAGCTGTATCGACCCGTCTCGTTGCCGAGGGCCTCAAACTTACCGGCCGAGTTGCCGACGGTGTATTCGGACGAAACGAAGTTGGTCACGAAGTCCTGACACAAGCGGGCCAAGTAGTAATCCATGTTGGTGTACTGGGTGTAACCTGCTACCTTGCAACGGGCATTGGGGTTGACATTACCACCGAAGTAGTTCTTCTCGTAGTAATCCGGAATGCCGTCCTTGTCACGGTCGGCCGAAGCGCGGGCAATCTCGGTCTTGGTAGCTTCGAGCACAGGCCAACCGCCTGCCTCACTCTGCGTGTTGATGAAACCTGGAGTCTGCAACAGACCACTCTGAGAATCGCGACCTGTATAAGTGGCAGCACCATTACGGACATCCTCGATGATTGTCTTGTCGTACGAATCCCAACTCAAGGCATAACCCTTGGTACCCTCTTCGTTCTTGTGTTTGTAGGTCACTTTGCAGCAACCGGCAAAGGAGAGCACACGCTCGTAAGCATCCTCCGCGCTCCAGGTAGTCGTGTAAGGGAAAACCATTGGACGACGAGCTTGGATAGTGTCCAACGTGGTAGGCGTAGCGGTACCGTCATTGCCGCTGGTAGCAATCTGCTTGGAGATACCCAACAACCAGTTGTTCGAGGTCACGGCAGGATACTTGGAATTGAAGTTACCCTTGACATAGAAGTGCCCCCAACGGTGCCAGGTCTTCAACCAGTGGTTACCCTTGGCAGGCGTATGGTCGTCATTCCACTCGGTCACAGCGCAATAGGCGGTGGTACGGATGCCTGGCATGGCGATACGGTCGGCACCACGGATGGTGCCAGGACCTGGCTTGTAATAGTTGTTGACGATGTTTACATCCATCGCCTCGCCACCGAAGCAACCATCGCCACCCCAGTTGTAGAAGACGTTGTTTCTCAAGTCCATACGTTCGTCCGCCTGGGTGTGAACACGCGGGTTCATACGAGGCATACGGTTGGCATGATGGGCCATCAGGTTGTGGGCAAAAGTAGCACCCGAGCCACCCCAGTTGCCACCGTAACCATGCGAACCCTTGCTGTGACCGGCATTGACCAGACTCTGGGCAATGATGCACCACTGCAAAGTGCTGTTGGTACAACCATAGAAGGAACAGGCCTCATCCACCGACCACGACATGGAGCAATGGTCCACGATGATGTTCTTGTGGTCCATAGCCGAGAAGGAGTCACCCTCCTGTTTCTTGACGGTGCGGTTGCCACAACGGAAACGCATATAGCGCACGATGACTTGGTCGGCACGAATACAGAATGGGAAGTCGGCAATGCAGATGCCATCGCCAGGAGCGGTCTGACCGGCAATGGTGCAACTGTCGTTGTTCACATTGAGTTGCGACTTCAGATAGATGGTTCCACACACATCGAAGACGATGATACGTGCCCCCTTACGGGTGCAGGCATAACGGAAAGAACCCTCCTGTTCATTA
>CACYQQ010000178.1 GCA_902776605.1 uncultured Bacteroidales bacterium
CTTGATGCGCTCGGCTTGCTGCTCTGGTGTCTCCTTGCGATAGAGGATAGAGACGGCACCCTTCGCTCCCATCACGGCAATCTCGGCACTCTCGTATGCCAAGTTCACATCGGCACCCAACTGCTTGCAGTTCATCACGATATAGGCACCTCCATACGCCTTGCGGGTAATCAGCGTCACCTTCGGCACAGTTGCCTCGGCATAGGCGTAGAGCAACTTGGCCCCATGACGGATAATGCCGCCATGCTCCTGATTGATGCCCGGCAAGAAACCTGGCACATCCTCGATAGTGACGATAGGGATATTGAAGCAATCGCAGAAGCGCACGAAGCGGGCGCCCTTCTCGGAGGCGTCAATGTCCAATGAACCAGCTAAAACCTGTGGTTGGTTGGCAACGAAGCCGACCGTACGACCAGCCATACGACCAAAACCTATCACGAGGTTCTTGGCGAAGTTTGGCGCAATCTCGAAGAAATACTGATGGTCGCAGATAGGTTCGATGATATCCTTGATGTTATAGGGAATATTCGGATTATCGGGCACGACACCCTCCAACTCATGCACAGCACGATTCAACTCGTCGGTAGCTGGATGCACAGGGGCATCCTCCATGTTGTTGCTTGGCAAAAAACCAATCAACTCACGGATGGTCATGAGACACTCCTCGTCGCTATCGCAAGCGAACTGACACACTCCCGACTTGGTGCTATGCACCTCAGTACCGCCCAAAGTCTCCTTGTCACACTCTTCGTTGGTTACCTGCTTCACTACATTAGGGCCCGTAATGAACATCTGCGACTCGTTGCGCACCATGAAGATAAAGTCGGTCAAGGCAGGACTGTAGCAACTACCTCCGGCACAAGGACCCATGATGGCCGAAATCTGAGGAATGACGCCCGAGGCCTGGACATTACGGTAGAAAATCTCGCCAAAACCCGAAAGGCTCTCGATACCCTCCTGAATACGGGCACCGCCCGAATCGTTCAAACCGATGATGGGAGCGCCATTCTTCAGCGCGGCATCCTGCACCTTGGCAATCTTGGCAGCATTGGCGGCCGACAACGAACCACCCAGCACAGCAAAATCGAAACCATAGACGAAGACGATTCGTCCATCAATTTTACCAAAACCAGCCACCACTCCATCGCCTGCCACACGCTTGTTCTCCATACCGAAGTTGGTGCAACGATGCTTCACATATTTATCTACCTCTACAAAGGTATCTTTATCCAACAACAAATCTATGCGTTCGCGAACGCTCAGTTTCTTTGGTTCCATTTGCTTACAATTTTAATTTTACCAAAAGTTGTTCTGCCATAACACTATCACCCTCGGCACATTTCACCTCGGCCACCGTACAATCTTCGGTCACAGAGATGTTCGACTGCATCTTCATGGCCTCAATGGTCAAGACGATGTCGCCTGCCTTGAGCGCCTGACCGGGTGTAGCATATATCTTCACTATCTTGCAAGGCATAGGTGCCTTGATACTATCGGCTTGCTTCTCACTACTGTTCTTGCGACGCATACGCATATACTTAGCTTGTGAGTCAAGCATATCGACCTCGTAGTTCGAGTAGTTAAGCGCCACACGATAGTGTTTGGGGGTGTCTCCCTTGATTAAAGTCGCATTGTACGAAATGCCGTCGTTCAGCACCGACACCTGTCCGTTGCCGAACATACAGACATCCACATTATAGACTTTTCCATCTATTTCTATCGACACCATGTTCCCCTCTTTACTCAAGAGGGTCACTTCGGCGGTTCTATTTCCTATCTGTATTTCCATAATGTTAAAACAAATTATGAATTAAGAAATATGAATTAAGAGTTGATTTTGGACGTTCGGATGATGGCGACCAACATTGAGATAATTGGACAGATTGTACTCGCGATTGCGTTGCAGCACTTTGTACAAAGCCACGCACCTGTCAGCCAGTTCAAATGACTTGTCGTAAATGGGACCCGTCAATGCCATGTAACTATCAACTCTTAATTCTTAATTATTATTTCTTCACTTGCGGGTCGTCAGACACGCAACACGCCCTTCTGCAATCCAAAGGAGCGCCAACGGTTGAGTGCCGAGCCATTGCCATCGTTCACGTCGTCGGGTTTATTCTCCTCGTAGTTCATGAGGTAGTCAATATAAGCCGCAATGATGGCAATGTCCTCCGAATCGTTCTTGAATCCCGGGCGTGGGCGCAAGCGCTCTTGATTCACCTCGATGAACGAAGTATCATAGCAGCCTTGCTTGAACTGAGGCACATCGATGATGCGACGCAGATAACGAATATTGGTTACCAAACCGGCCACCTTATATTCGTACAAAGCACGACGCATACGCTCGATGGCATACTCACGGGTAGTTGCCCAGACGATAAGTTTGCCAATCATTGGGTCATAGTACATAGGTATCTCGTAACCTGGATAGACAGCACTATCAATACGGATGCCAGGACCGTGAGGCTCGACCAAGAGGCCGATGGTGCCTGGTGCAGGACGGAAATTGTTGGCGGTATCTTCGGCACAGATACGGCACTCAATGGCATGACCTCGTTGCACCACATCCTCCTGTTTGAATGGCAGAGGTTGACCGTCTGCAATCTGAATCTGGAGTTTGACCAAGTCCAAACCGACAACCTCCTCGGTGATAGGATGCTCCACCTGAAGACGAGTGTTCATCTCCAGGAAGTAGAAGTGCTTGTACTTATCGACCAGAAACTCGATGGTACCGGCTCCCACATAGTCTACGGCCTTGGCAGCAGCCACGGCAGCGGCACCCATCTGTTGGCGCAATTCTGGGTCAACGAAGGGCGATGGAGACTCCTCAACCACCTTCTGATGACGACGCTGGACAGAGCACTCTCGGTCGCCCAAATGAACGACGTTGCCATGCTTATCGCCCATAATCTGGAACTCGATATGGTGTGGACCTTCGACAAATTTTTCAATATAAACGGTATCGTCGCCAAAGCCCGAGAGAGCCTCACTCTTGCAAGCATTGTAAGCCTCAACGACATCCTCGGCACGGTGTACCAATCGCATACCCTTGCCGCCACCACCCATAGAGGCTTTGATCATGACAGGGAAACCGATGGTCTTGCAGACACCGATAGCCTCCTCGGGTGAGTTTAATTGATCTTGCGTACCCGGCACAACAGGCACTCCAGCGGCAATCATGTGTCGGCGCGCCTGTATCTTGTCACCCATATCAATCATCGTCTGTGGATTCGGACCTATGAAGATGATACCCTCCTCTTCACAACGACGGGCAAACTCGGCATTTTCACTCAAGAAGCCATAACCAGGATGGATGGCATCCACCTTGTGTTTCTTGGCAGCAGCTATAATCTTATCTATACAAAGGTAACTCTCGGTGCTGGGAGCAGGACCAATGCATTCTGCCTCGTTGGCATACAACACGTGGCGGGAGGTTCTGTCAGCCTCACTATATACGGCAACGCTACGGATACCCATCTCATAACAGGCACGCATCACACGTATGGCAATTTCACCACGATTAGCAATTAATATTTTTCTTATCATAGGTTTTTTAGAAAATTATGATGCGCAAATTTATTCAATTTTCTGCACTTTGCCAAACGAGTTGCGAGATTGACCCTCCCATTTAAGAAAATTTAACACTCCGAAAGATATTGTAAGTTTTACTATAAGTCACCCCTTGAAACCAATAATATAATATAATATTGAGTGCTTCGATTGCACAACAAAAATTCGCTCCCAATCGTGCCGACATAGTTATTGTACAAATTACCATAACTTATTGTCCATATTACAGCAAACTTCGCCTTTTTCGCCTCAAAAAAAAGAGGAAAAATATTTGCGTAGTTCTCAAAAAAAGAATACCTTTGCCACCGTCAAATCTAAACTCATCATGATACAGGAAGAAAACACAAGTTTGAATTTTGATCCACATGTATCCGTTGACTGTGTCATACTCGGATTCGATGGAGAATCGCTCAAAGTTCTTCTCTCGCGCCAAGGCGAGGAAGATCCTAATTGTCAATACAATTCACTCAAATTACCAGGCCGTCTGCTGTATGCCAACGAAGACCTGGATGAAGCTGCCGAAGATATCTTGAATCAGTTGACTGGTTCTCAAAATCATTATGTACGTCAATTCCGGGCTTTCGGTTCGCCCACACGTACCAGCAACCCGAAGGACGTCAAATGGTTAGAGAATGCCATCAAGCAGAAAATCGGCAGAATCGTAACTATTGCCTACCTCTCGCTGGTGCGCATCAACAATCGCACCCACCGCAGCTTTGCAGGACATGATGCTGCATGGTACAAGGTAAACGAACTTCCCGACTTGGCATTCGACCATAGTTTCATCATCAGCGAGGTGCTCAAGGAACTGGAAGTTCTCTCCGAGCAGCAACCTCATGTGCTCTTCGAGATGCTGCCTCCTAAGTTCACCGCCCTCCAACTCCGTCGCATGCACGAGCAGATTTGTGGACGCGACCTGGATGTGCGCAACTTCTCGAAACTCATCTTGAACAAGCCCTATATTGTACCTTTGGACGAGTGGGAACAGAACGTCAGCCACCGCGCGGCTCGATACTACAAGTTCCAAAGCGGCAAATTGAAAATTTAACACTAATTAACCATCTATACAACAATGAATCTCTTACTTGGTTTCGACATCGGAACCTCTTCTGTCAAGGCATCTTTGGTCGATGCCGAAACTGGCAAGACCATTGCCAGCGCTCAATATCCTGATGCAGAAGCTCCCATCATCGCCAAAAAGGCTGGTTGGGCAGAACAAGACCCCGAAATGTGGTGGAACGAATTGAAGCAAGCCACCAATCGTGTCAGCGAGAAGGCTTCGGTGGCCAATCCTCTCGCTTCGGTCAAAGCCATCGGTATCTCTTACCAGATGCACGGTTTGGTGTGCGTCGATAAGGAGGGCAAACCACTCCGTCCTTCCATCATCTGGTGTGACGGTCGCGCCGTTCCTTTCGGCAACGAGGCGTTCAAAGCCATCGGTTTGAAGAAGTGCTTGTCTCACTTGCTCAATAGCCCAGGCAACTTCACCGCAGCCAAGTTGGCTTGGGTCAAGAAGAACGAACCCAAGATCTTCAAGCAGATTGACAAGATAATGCTCCCAGGCGACTATATCGCTCTCCGTCACGTAATGAAGCATTTCGGCTTCCCCGAGAGCATTATCTCTGAAATTGTTCCTACTTTCTCTATCCAGAGCCGCGTCTGCCAAGCCGTTGCTGACGAATTGAACATTCCTGTCGGCACGCCTATCAGTTATCGTGGCGGTGACCAACCAAACAACGCCCTCTCGCTCAACGTCATGAAGCCAGGAGAGATTGCTGCTACAGGTGGCACCTCGGGTGTAGTATATGGAGTCTTGGGCGATGTCAACTACGACAAACTCAGCCGCGTCAATACTTTCGCTCACGTCAACCATGGTGAGAACGGACAGACACGTCTCGGTGTCCTCCTCTGCATCAATGGCACAGGCATCCTCAACGCTTGGATGAAGCGTACCGTTGCTCCTGAAGGAATCGGCTATGGCGAGATGAACGATTTGGCAGAATCGGTTCCTGTCGGCGCAGAGGGTCTCTCTATCATTCCTTTCGGCAATGGTGCAGAACGTGTCCTCCAGAACGAAAATCCAGGCGCCAGCATTCACGGCATCAACTTTAACATCCACAAGAAGGCCCACCTGCTTCGTGCCGCACAAGAGGGTATTGCATTCAGTTTTGCCTACGGCATGGAGATCATGCAGAAGATGGGCATGGATATCAAAACCATCAAGGCGGGTCATGCCAACCTCTTCCTCTCTCCTCTCTTCCGTCGCACCCTCGCCGCCGTTACTGGCGCAACCATCGAACTCTACGAAACCGATGGTTCGGTAGGTGCCGCTTACGGTGCAGGCATCGGTGCCGGTATCTACAAGGACAGCGATGACGCCTTCAAGACCCTCAAGCACATAGCTACAGAGGCTCCTGTGGCCGATACCAAAGAGTATAAGGCTGCCTACAAGCGCTGGAAGGCTTGTCTTGAAAAATAACATACACAACCTTAATTAATTATAAACTTTTAATCCGCCCGCTAAGCCTCAATCTGCTGGGAGTTGTTTCTTCCAGTTTTGAGGTGGGCACAAAAATTATGGCAAAAGAGTATTTTCCTAACATCGGCAAAATCAAGTTCGAAGGCAAGGATTCTAAGAACCCTATGGCTTTCCACTATTACGATGAGAACAAAGTAATCATGGGCAAAACCATGAAGGAGTGGTTGCGTTTCGCCATGGCATGGTGGCACACACTTTGCGCAGAGGGCGCTGACCAGTTCGGTGGTGGCACCAAGACTTTCCCTTGGAACCAGGGTGCTAACGACATTGAGATTGCCAAGAACAAGGCTGACGCTGGCTTTGAGATCCTCACCAAGCTCGGCATTCCTTACTTCTGCTTCCACGATGTTGACCTCGTTTCTGAGGGTGCATCTGTTGAAGAGTATGAGGCTAACCTCAAGGCTATCACTGACTACCTCGCAGAGAAGATGAAGGAAACTGGCATCAAACTGTTGTGGTCAACTGCTAACGTATTCGGTAATGGCCGTTACATGAACGGTGCTTCTACCAACCCTGACTTCGACGTTGTTGCTCGTGCTATCGTTCAGATCAAGAACGCTATCGACGCTGGTATCAAGCTCGGCGCTGAGAACTATGTATTCTGGGGCGGTCGTGAGGGTTACATGAGCCTTCTGAACACTGACCAGAAGCGTGAGAAGGAGCACATGGCTACTATGCTCACTATGGCTCGCGACTATGCTCGCAGCAAGGGCTTCAAGGGTACTTTCCTCATCGAGCCTAAGCCAATGGAGCCATCTAAGCACCAGTACGATGTTGACACTGAGACAGTGATCGGCTTCTTGAAGGCACACAACCTCGACAAGGACTTCAAGGTGAACATCGAGGTGAACCACGCTACTCTTGCAGGTCACACCTTCGAACACGAACTCGCTTGCGCTGTTGACGCTGGCATGCTCGGTTCTATCGATGCTAACCGTGGTGACTACCAGAACGGTTGGGATACTGACCAGTTCCCAATTGACCAGTACGAGCTCGTACAGGCTTGGATGGAAATCATCCGTGGTGGTGGTCTTGGTACAGGTGGTACGAACTTCGACGCTAAGACTCGTCGTAACTCTACTGACCTCGAGGACATCTTCATCGCACACATCGCTGGTATGGACGCTATGGCTCGTGCTCTCGAGTCAGCTGCTAAGCTCCTTGAGGAGTCTCCATACAAGAAGATGAAGGCTGACCGTTACGCTTCATTCGACAGCGGTATCGGTAAGGACTTCGAAGATGGCAAGCTCACCCTCGAGTAGGTTTACGAGTATGGTAAGAAGGTTGGCGAGCCAAAGCAGACTTCTGGCAAGCAGGAGCTCTTCGTGGCTATCGTTGCTATGTATGCATAATACAACAGCATAATACTTTACTTTGCCAATAAGGCTGCACCCCTCATTTCCGATGTTCGGATTTGAGGGGTGTATTTGTTGTTGGGGCACGCTTCCGTTCTCCTCACCTAAGAAGAATATCTC
>CACYQQ010000179.1 GCA_902776605.1 uncultured Bacteroidales bacterium
GGCTTTCGCTTTTGCTTTCGGGGGCTGCGATTGCGGCTGCCATATTTTCTTCCGAAAGCTCCTCGGGGATTTCTCTGCCGTCATTGCTCGTGAACCGGACAACACTTTTGCCATCTACAATCGAGCACTCTTGCGTGATGAGGTAGGAGACTTGGAAGGTGCTATCGAGGATTATTCCTTGGTATATGGGCAGCATCCCAATTATTTCCCCGTGCTTTATGCCCGTAGTGAGGCATGGCGCAAGTTGGGCAAGGGTGCTAAGGCCGACGAGGATTACAAGTTGGCATTTGCTGTGCAGAACCGCTTGAAGACCGAACGCGAGGCTCGTGAAAAAGCAGCCAAGGCCGCTGGTAAGAGCATCGAGGAGATGAAAGCCTCCGAAGATGAGGATGCAGAACTCACCGATGATGACAAGACTCGTAAGGAGAGCGAGAAGAATATCCGGAAGTTCAATCGCTTGATGGTGAGCAATATCGGCGAAGACAGTCAGCGTTATGGTGGTGGTTCGCGTGGTCGAGTGCAGGATCGAAAGAGCAGCGTTGAATTGCAGCCGCTTTTCGTCTTGACCTACTACGAGAAGATGGACGAGACCCGTCAGTTGATTTTCTTCGAGAAGAATCTCAGTGATTTCAATCGGGCAGGATTGTTGAGCCGACGATTGAAGTGCGTCTGTCAGGAACCGATGCTGACCCAATCACAGGTGAAAGCCCATTTCTCGAGCATAGATGATTACAGTCGCTTGATTGGCGTGAATGGAGGCAACGTGATTTCCTTCTTTGGCCGAAGCATGGATTACATGCTCGTTCAGGATTATCAGAGTGCCATCGTGGATCTCAATGAGGTGCTGCTCCGAAAGGATAATTTCATCTTGGCCTATTTCAATCGTGCCGTATTGCGCTTCCGACAGTTGGAGGTGGACGAGAAAGCCCATGCCGTCGGTGGTCGAGGATATGACGATGACGAATTGAAGAATACAGCATTGATGGCCGTAGGCAGTCAGCAAGCCGCTTCGGTGCAAAGCAGTAACATCAGTATCCGCATCAATAGCGGTACTATGACCGCCCAAGAACGGGCGCGCTTGGAGATGGAACATCAGGCAAGAGTCCGTCGTGCTGAATGCGAGTTGGCCATGCACGACTTGGATAAGGTAATCGAATTGGATCCTCAATTTGTCTATGCCTATTATAATCGAGCCTTCATTTCGGCCAAGTTGAACAACCTGGATGCCGCCTTAGAGGATTTGAACCAAGCCATCAAGATATATCCGAACTTTGCTGAAGCCTACTTCAATCGCGGATTGATATTGTTGCGACAGGGAAAGACCAAGGCGGGGTTGACGGATTTGTCCAAGGCGGGAGAGTTGGGCCTCTCGCAAGCCTATTCTGTCTTGAAACGGGCACAGGAGTAGTTCCTCCAGAGAACTTGCATTTAATCTATTTCACAACATAAAAAGTTACGAGATGCAACAGAAGATCATTATTCTCGATTTCGGTTCGCAGACGACCCAGTTGATTGGCCGTCGTGTTCGTGAACTCGATACATTCTGTGAGATTCTTCCTTACAACAAGTTCCCGCAAGGGGATGAGAGTGTCATTGGCGTTATCCTGTCGGGATCACCCTATAGCGTGCATGACCCTGAGGCGTTTAAGGTCGATTTGAGTCAGTTCGTCGGCAAGGTCCCCGTGTTGGGTATCTGCTATGGAGCGCAGTTCATCAGCTACTCCAATGGAGGTAAGGTCGAAAAGACGAACACGCGAGAATATGGTCGTGCCAACTTGCAGTTCATCAACAAGCAGAATGCTCTTTTCTCCGGTTTTGACGACAATAGTCAGGTGTGGATGAGTCATGGCGATACCATCACGGCTATTCCAGAAGGATTTGAGTGTATTGCTTCGACGGCTAATGTGAAATATGCAGCATACGCCAGCACCAAGCAGCCCGTTTGGGCGGTACAGTTCCATCCGGAGGTGTTCCATTCGGTACAGGGAACTCAGTTGTTGAAGAACTTCGTGGTCAATATCTGTGGTTCAAAGCAGGATTGGAGTGCAGCTTCGTTTGTGGATGCAACCGTTGCTGAGTTGAAGTCTCAGTTGGGCAATGACCGAGTAATCTTAGGTCTGTCAGGTGGTGTCGATAGTTCCGTCGCTGCTGTGTTGCTCAACCGCGCTATCGGAAAGAACCTGACCTGCATCTTTGTGGATCATGGCATGTTGCGAAAGAACGAGTTCACCGATGTGATGCACGACTATGAGTGTCTCGGTTTGAATGTCATCGGTGTGGATGCTTCGGAGAAGTTCTTTGCCGATTTGGCAGGAGAGACCGATCCTGAGAAGAAGCGCAAGATTATCGGCCGAGATTTCGTGGAGGTGTTCAATGCGGAAGCACAGAAGATTAAGGATGCCAAGTGGTTGGCGCAGGGTACTATCTATCCAGACCGTATCGAGTCGTTGAATATCACGGGTAAGGTTATCAAGAGCCATCACAATGTAGGCGGTCTGCCCAAGGAGATGCACTTGTCGCTTTGTGAACCGCTCAAGTGGCTCTTCAAGGACGAAGTGCGTCGTGTAGGACGTCAGTTGGGTATGCCAGAACATCTCATTACCCGTCATCCTTTCCCAGGCCCGGGTCTTGCTGTTCGTATCTTGGGTGACATTACCCGAGAGAAAGTTCGCATCCTTCAGGAGGCCGATGATATCTACATCCGTGG
Source organism: uncultured Bacteroidales bacterium (assembly GCA_902776605.1). GTDB lineage: Bacteria > Bacteroidota > Bacteroidia > Bacteroidales > UBA3663 > Liminaster. The sequence continues at coordinate 2,708 of CACYQQ010000179.1, forward strand.
CTTGCGCAACTATAAAGTGAAATTGTCCGGCGAGGAGGCTCGTCGCGTATTGGCGGCAGGAGTTCCTACCAACATGAAGGATGGCGAGATAGAGGTAAGTCTTTACGACCAGATCTGGCAGGCAGGTACTGTTTTGCTTTCGACTGTCCGTAGTGTAGGCGTGATGGGTGATGAGCGTACATACGAGCATCCAGTAGCACTCCGTGCCGTAACGTCGACCGATGCGATGACCGCCGATTGGGCACATCTGCCTTACGATTTCATGGCCAATGTGTCGAATGAAATTATCAATAAGGTCAAGGGAGTCAACCGCGTATGCTATGACATCTCTTCCAAACCACCGTCAACGATTGAGTGGGAATAAAGGGGCATTGTGCAACGCTAATCCTTAAAATTCATTAAAAAATTTGGAATTTTGAATATAAATTAGTATTTTTGCACGTTCTATTTGCACGATAACAAACAAAATGACTATACAGAAGAACCTCGCTTTGTCTTTGATTGTTGCGTCGTCAGTGACTCTGGGCGCGCCTCAGGTCTTGGCGCAGGATGGTAATAGCAATCCGAGTAATTTGACCTCTTCTCCATATACCCGTTATGGTTTTGGAAAGATGGGAACGGTGGGTAATGCCAGCACTCGCGGTATGGGGGATGTTGGCATTGCTCTGCGTACCAATCTCTATACCAATTTGTACAATCCAGCATCGTTGACGGGCATCGATACCTTGACGATGTTGTTTGATACGGCCTTGGATGCCGAATGGTACACCCTGAAAGAGAATGGTGCGAGTGCGAATGATTGGAATGCAGGTTTCAGTTACTTGACGTTCCATTTTCCCTTGTGGAATCGTTTCGCCGGAGCCATCTCCTACATGCCTTATTCCATGGTAGGGTATGAGTATGGATATTTGTCCAAAGAGAAGATTGACAATACGCTGGTTACCAATGATACCTTGTCCACAACGAAGAGGCATCTGGGTAATGGCGGTTTGCAGCATTTCCAACTCTCCATGGCTTGGAATCCTATTAAGAAGCGTACGATGCGCTTGGATTTAGGTGCTACGGCAGGCTATATCTGCGGCTCTGTGGAGCATGATGGCAACATGGTGATTAACTCGGGTCAAGGCGTGTCAGTATATGATGTGAAGTCTTATTCCTGCATCGGATGGGACTTGACATTAGGCGCACAGTTCACCAAGCAGATTGTGCCTGGAAAGAGGATGATTTATGGCGTAACCTATTCTCCTCGTACTCATATTGGTTGCGATGTGGAGACGGGTGCTAAGATTGGCTCAAAGGATACGCTCAATAATACGATGCGTATCAGTCTCTCTGCTCCAAGCAAATATGGTGTAGGTGTATGCTATCAGATTGACCGTAAACTGAATGTAACGGCAGAATATGGCATGGAGCGATGGTCGGATGTTACCGGTTTGAGTGACGAGTTGGCCAAGAGCGAAAGTTCCTATCAGGATGTCAATCGTTTGGCGTTGGGCATAGAATACCGACCGAAGCTTTACGCTCAGAATTATTTCCATACATGTCTGTATCGAGCAGGAGTGTCGGTCAAGAACAATTACGTCAAGGCCATTGACATGAAAGAGTATTCTGCCTCTTGCGGCATCGGTATGCCGGTGGGCAAGAGCCGAAGAAGCACTTTCAACTTCTCTGTTTCCTATACGCATGTACAACCGAAGCAGAGCTCTTTTATCAAAGAGAATCACGTGAGTTTGACTATGGGCATTACCTTCAATGAAATGATGTTCTATCGTAGCAGGTTAATGTAACGAAAGGGTATTTTTCAAATCTTTGTTAAACTTACAGTTCTTTTGTAGGTCTTATTTACAAAAGACGTCTTATGCCAAATTTACAAATTGAAGTCAAATTTTATTAACCAATATAATCTATGAAAACATTAGTAAAGTATTTCGTTGCTGGCGCAATGGTTGTGTCTGGAACTTCTGTAGCAAATGCTCAGAATCCGAAAGATGACATAGTTTGTCGTAACGAAAATACCGTGTTGGAGAACAACTCCCTTTACTTCGAGTATGCAAAACAAAAGGCATGGAAGGATGCTTATGAGTTCTGGCGTCCTATCTACGATACTGTGCCTGACTACAACAAGAACTTGTACATTCAGGGTGAGAAAATCCTGATTAACATGATCAATGCAGCTATCCGCGAGAAGAACGTGGAGGCTCGTAAGGATTATCTGGAGCAGTTGATGGGTTTGTACGATAACCGTATCAAGTACTTCGGAAACGATACCAAGACGCCTGCTGCCAAGATTTTGGGCACCAAGGCACACTATTATCTTGGTTTCTATAAGAATACAGCCAATCTTGATTCTGCTTACAATTGGCTCACACAGAGCGTGAATACATTGAAGGATGAGGCTGATGCCAAGGCATTGGTGGAGTGGATTTCCGTTTCACAGAA
>CACYQQ010000180.1 GCA_902776605.1 uncultured Bacteroidales bacterium
TTGGAAACAGAGTTCGCAAGGCACGTGACCCTCATATTTAGACAGAATCTGAGTACGGAATTGCTCTTCGAAATCCTTACGGATGACCCAAACAATCTTGCCGAAACCTGCCTGAATGGCATCGTAAATAGAATAGTCCATAATGGTCTCACCATTAGGTCCTAAACCGTCCAATTGTTTCAGTCCACCATAACGGCTGCCCATACCGGCAGCAAGAAGAAAAAGAGTTGGTTTCATAATAAGTTAATGAATTACAAAAAGTATAATTGTTACAAATTACATCTGCGAAAATACGCTTATTTCTTGAAAAAAACAATAAAAAACGTGCTTTTTTATAAAAAATCGACTCAAAATAGCATTTTTTTATACAATTATGTTCTACATATTGAAAAAAAGGTCTATATTTGCGACCGATAATCATTAAACAACAACAAATTATTTCGCCTATCGAGAAACTCTACGCCTTAACTATAAACTAAAGTTCAGATGAAAAAGTTATCTGACGAGAGCTTGGTTGCTCTCTATGCGCAGGGTAATAACGAAGCCTTTGATGAGTTGTTGGACCGTTACAAGAACAACCTTTACACCTATATTTATAGTGTTGTTCAGAACCGAGAAGTAACGGAAGACATTTTCCAAGACACATTTACCAAAGTTATCGTAACGCTCAAGTCTGGCCACTATCAGGAGTCAGGCCGCTTTGTTGGGTTCCTCTTCCGAGTAGCCCACAATATCATCATCGACTATTTCCGCCAGCAGCAGAACTCCCCCACCATCAAGGAGAGCGACGTTGACTACGACCTCTTCAGCCGCCGCGAGACAGCAGGACAAGGCCTGGACACCAACCGCGAGGACGAGATTTCCTATCGCCAGGTTCTGGTCGATATCCGTCGCATGATCAAGTACTTGCCCGAAAACCAGCAGGAAATCGTCATCATGCGTTTCTACAAGGATATGTCCTACAAGGAGATTGCCGACCGCTTGGGTGTAGGCATCAACACAGCCCTTGGTCGTGTCCGCTATGCCGTGCTCAACATGCGTAAGTTGGCGGAGCAGCACCATATCTCTCTGGCCGTATAACCGACCACTCCTCCCCTTTTGCATACAGATAACTCTCCTCCGCAAGAGGAGAAAATGAATCACGTTTCGCCCGTTATTCGACGCGCGAAACGTGATTGCGTTTAGTATATTGTGACCCAACAGGACCAACCTGTTGCCGACGCTCAGGAGCAACGCTCCATGACACCAAGCAACAAGAAGAGAAAAAAGAAGAGACAGATGGCTAAGAGGAAGGAGCCGCACCCCTGTTTCTCGTGACGACCTTCAGGCGTGTAATAATAGTGCTCTTCTTCGGGAGATAACTTACTCATGGCAGTTGGGTAAAAAAAGAGAAACGATGGTATCGAACAACCGAAACGGAACAACGGAGAGAACCCATTCGGCAAGGAAACAAAATCCTTAATGAATCTCCAGATGGTAGGTCGTGGAGCCATACCCCAACCAATAACCGAGACCGTCCTGGATGTTGGAGTAAATGTTCTGCGTGAGCGGCATCAGGAAGTTGCGCGAGAGGTAGAGCGACTGTTCAAAGTCGGTCCAGAAAGCATCGCCCACCTCGTCCATGCTGACACACTTGACGTTGACAACTTCGCCCTGATGGAAATAAGTCTCGGTCACCCCGCCACCCTGCTGCATGGGATTGAGGACGACAACCCGTTCGGCAGGCAACAACGAGAGAGGTGCCAGGAGGTATTCGTTCTGCGAGTCGTCGGTCTGAACGAAGCAACGCCCCGCCTTCACCTTGCCATCCTGGGTGGGCTTGACGACAATCTGAAAGAGCGAATCGCCCGCCTCGTCACATCGGACGAACTCTGCATAGGCCGTATCGATGCCACAAGGTTCCGGGACATAAGCCTCCGACTCCAAGTGGTAGGTCCGACCGGCATAATCGCAATCGACCGAAAGCGTATAGGTACGACCTGCACGACAGATGAAGTTGCCACGATACTCGTACGGCGTCAAGTGGTTGGGCACCAACTTACAATCAATCTGATGCCTCTTCTCTCCATCCGAGACAAAGACTTTCGCATCCTGAATGACATGGTCGATGAGACTATCGACACTCTGATAATCCTTCACCACCGCCAGGGTCGAAGAGATACGCACCACCGCCAAACCATTGGCTTCGACCCATCCCTCCACGACCAGTTGCGGCGGTTCGGGCGCAATCATCTCATCCTCGCACGCGGCGAAGAGACCGAGGAAAGAGAATAGCAATATCCACGACAACGATTTCATAGGCGTATGGAATAGGACACCGATGGCATCGGATAGCGCAACAGACTTACCGACCGGTAACCATATTGGTTACGACTGAGTTTGAGACGGTAGAACGAGGCGTTAGCATGGCCATAGAGGTTATATACCGAGAAATTCAACTCCTGACGATAGCGCCTTTGCAAGTCACCCAAGCGCCACGACATAGAGACATCCAGACGGTGCATGGGAGGCAGACGATTGGCATTGTACTCACCAAAGTTCGAGACAAAACGGCCGTTGAGCAGATAGAAATAGTTCGGAGCCGTGAAGGGCGCCCCGCTGGCCAGAACAAAAGTGCCACCCATGCGGAACCGACGGGAGAAGTGCAACGTCCCAACGGCGTTGAGTTCATGAATACGTTCGTGCGAGGCGGGGAAAGTGCGTCCCTTATGATGAAAATGGCGCAAGGCCCGACCCAACGAATAGGCAAACCACAAAGTGCCGCGACCGTAGCGTTTGTTCAATATCATGTTGAAGCCATAGTTCACCCCTCGCCCCTCCCGAAGTTGGTCAGTCAGCTCGTAGTCGGGGTCGAAGAAGAAAGTCATCACGTTGCCGATGTACTCCTTCTGGTGGAAGAGCCGTTTGCCATAAAGCTCGGTAGTGAGGTGCCATTTCCCGTCGAACATCTGAACAGAGTGCGACAGCGTGATGCCATGACTACGTTGGGCACCCATATCGGAGGTGGTCGAATACCAGAACTCCACGGGCAGACCAATCTGCGAGAATCCCGTCTGCTGGATATACTGATGACGCGAGACATACGAGAGCGCCCACTCGCCGCCATACGACGCCTGATAACGGAGTCTTGCCATCGGGTCGATGCCCCAACGGTTCGCGCTCCCCTGGTTGAACAGGCAATAATCGCTGATACGAAGTCCCAAAGCAAGGTCCCAACGGGAGGAAAGGGACAGAACATAATCGGCCGCCAACGACACTTCATTCGCCCGATGCGTCACCTTCTTACTTTCATGTCCGTCCTTGTCCGACAAGGATTGCACCTGTGGATACTGAGGTGTGATGCGATGAAAGATATCCTGCAACGTCCATCGCCACCCACCTCGGGTAAAGGCAACATGATACCCCCAATCCTCGATACCCGAAGGCAACAGGAGGCTCAACTCGCCATCCTCCATCTTCAGGCGGTTGTGGTAGCGGGTGAAATAAAGTTTCTGCTGCAAGACGCTTCGGGACGACCAATCGGCATCCAAGGTATGTTTCCAATCCAAACCTACCATCTCGTTGCCCCAGCGCACCCAATCCTGCGTTAGGTCATCGATGCTCATCTGGTCAAAACCTCGGTAGGCTGACAACCGAACTTCGTCTCTGTCGGTTGGCCGATAGTTCCAAGTCAGGTTATAATCGCCAAACTTATAACGGATTTCGCTATTGTCAATCTTGAGCCAAGGGCCGTACAACCCGTTGAGGTAGGACGCTCGGAAAGAGGCAGTTACGGACGAACGCTGACCTATCGGCACCGTCACCGTCCCTTGCGAGGAGATATATCCAACCGACAGGAACGCGTGAAGGCTGTCCGACCATTCCTGACTCCGCACATCGACAAAACCGCCGATACGGTTGGGCATGTGGGCCGAGTTGGCAGTCTTGCTGAGTTGCAGGTCCTTGAAATGGGAAGCGTTAAAGGTCGAAAACAAACCGAACAGGTGCGAAGGATTGTATATGGTCACCCCATCAATCGACAAAGAGTTGTGCCCATTGTCGCTTCCCTGGATGTGCAAGCCGGCATCGTACTCGGCATTCGTCTGGACTCCCGGCAACATCTGCAGATAATGCATCGGATCGGCATTACCCAAGATGAGCGGCATCTCCTGAATGCCCTCCATCGACCACGACAAGGCACCCAACGCGGGCATCTTCAACGCCGAAGTGGAGCGACGAGCCACCACCGCCACGCTATCCAACGCATGACCATCTTCCACTTGGGCCAGCGCAACAGAGGGACACAACATCCCTCCCACGCACCAAGCGAGGGTCAGATAGCAGATAAGCAATTGTGAGGGTTTGTTCATCTTGAGCAATCCAAAAAGAAATCTGCTACTGGATGAGCATCGGAGCAGCACACAGTAGCAGTAAGCGTTATGACAAAGCAAGGAGGATCCTCCTTTCCATTACAGAAAGACCGACCTCATTCGGCGAGACGTTCGAAGTCTCGCTGCAACATACGGAACTTGCTGACCAACTCCTCGAAGCCCTCCTCGAAGAAGGTGCTGAAATAGGAATAGCTGATACCGTTGCCAAAGACTATGACGGGTTCAACATGCCAAATGATGCCTCGCCACTCGGATTCAGCCTCGGCTTGCATCACGACTTCTGCTTGCTTGACATCGGTCTTGTTGTCAAAATAGAGACCCAAATCGAGCAACGCATTGGCAGCATCCACGTTCTCCTTCACAACCGTCTCGTTGAGGTTATCGTTCTGGATGTTCTCCAGGCACTCGTTGAACTGACCGCCATCGCGGACAATGCCGAACACCTGCACCTCGTCCATCAAGTTGAGCGACACCTTGCATTGGTGGATGTCCTTCTCCGACAGGTTAGCCTCCATCAAAGCATAGACATCCAGGAGCATCTTGTCGTTCTTACGGAGCACCCAGTTGAACTCCAACTTCTTCTCCAAATGGAAGAAGCCCTTGGTGAATCCGAACTGATAATCATCAATACGGGTCAAAGCGGTCAACTTCTTCAAGTAACGTGCACTCTGGCCTCCGTTTGTGCTTTCCAAGTCAGCTTGGAGTACAATCTCGACACGCTCGCGATTCTGTTGCTTGAACACCAGACGAACCTCCTCGGGCATAGCCA
>CACYQQ010000181.1 GCA_902776605.1 uncultured Bacteroidales bacterium
TTATGGCTATGGTCAATTCAACAAGAAGAAGATGGAATATGACTACCAGTTGACGCATAGTGCAACCGTATCGGGAACCGTACAGCCTACCAAGGGATGGAACTTCTCCTACAACCTCTCGTATAACTTCAACGACCATCGGGTTACCTACATGAACATGAGTTTTTCCCGAGATATGCATTGCTGGACGTTGACAGGTTCCATGAATCCTTTGGGACGATATGCCAGCTTCCATGTCTGCATTGCCGTCAAGAGTTCGATGCTTCAGGACTTGAAGTACGAGAAGAGTTCTGTATCTCGCAGCAACAAGATCAATTGGTACGACGATTGATGCCGTATGCCTCACCTCATAAGCAACTAAAGAGAATATGATTGCTATCGTAAAATACAACGCAGGAAACATCTATAGTGTGTATTGTGCCTGCAAGCGATTGGGCTTTGACCCTATTATCACGGATGACGTAGCGTTGCTCCGTTCGGCCGACAAGGTTATCTTCCCTGGAGTTGGTGATGCCCGTGCTGCTATGACCTACTTGCAGGAGCAGGGGTTGGATCAAGTCATCCGTTCCTTGTCTCAACCTGTATTGGGCATTTGTGTAGGTATGCAACTGCTTTGCAAGCATAGTGAAGAGGGCGATGTCGATTGCTTAGGGGTGTTCGATGCCAACGTCGAGAAGTTCCGCCCGACAGATGCTACCTTCAAGGTGCCTCAGATGGGTTGGAACACGATCGGTGACTTGAAGTCACCTTTGTTCGCCGAGGTCCCAGAGCAGAGCTATGTCTATTATGTGCACAGTTATCGGGTGCCTGTATGTGCCGATACGATTGCTCAAACCGATTATTGTGGTTGGTACAGCGCTGCCTTGCACAAGGACAATTTCTATGCCACGCAATTCCATCCAGAGAAGAGTGGTAGCATCGGAGAACAGATATTGAAGAATTTCCTTACCTTATAATTCCTCCCCGTTGTGGGTAGAAGAAATCAAAAACACAATAATAGTATGATAGAGATTATCCCAGCCATAGACATTATTGATGGAAGTTTGGTTCGTTTGCAGCAAGGCGATTATGATGCAAAAACCGAATACAGCCGCGACCCCTTGGAGGTAGCGAAACAATTGCAGGACATCGGTATCCGTCGCTTGCACGTCGTCGATCTGGATGGCGCCAAAGGTGGACACATCGTCAACCAAAAGACCTTGGAGCGTTTGGCCAATGGCACAAACCTCGTGATTGACTTCGGTGGCGGTGTCAAGTCGGACGAAGATGTCAAGATTGCTTTCGAGAGTGGCGCTCGTATGATTACGGGTGGTTCGATTGCTGTGCAACGTCCACAGATGTTCTTATCGTGGCTGGAAAAATATGGTGCCGACCGCATCATCTTAGGTGCTGATATCAAGGAGGGCAAGATTGCTATTTCGGGTTGGTTGGAAGAGAGTGACGCCAAGTGGCAGACTTTCCTTTCCAGCTATGTCTCCCGAGGTGTGCGTCACGTCATCTCGACCGACATCTCGCGCGATGGCATGATGACGGGACCTGCCGTCGAACTGTATCGCGACATGATGACCGACTTCCCTGAGTTGCATGTGACGGCTTCTGGCGGTATCTCGTGCATGAACGATGTGCTTCAACTCGACAAGGTAGGTGTGCCCGACGTCATTGTCGGTAAGGCCATATACGAAGGACGTATTACCTTCCGCGAGTTGGAAGAATACATGAAGAATCAAGGTTGAACGGTTCACGTTCATATAAGTAAGAGCCGACATTAATCCTAAATACCGAACAGTATGTTAGCTAAACGAATCATTCCTTGTCTGGATGTCAAAGACGGTAAGACCGTCAAGGGTGTCCAATTTGTCAATTTCCGCGATGCTGGAGATCCTGTTGCTTTGGGCAAACAATACAGCGAACTGGGTGCCGACGAATTGGTTTATCTGGATATCACCGCTTCGTTCGAGGGTCGAAAAACCTTCACGGAGTTGGTCAAGCGTATTGCAGCTGAAGTCTCTATCCCTTTCACCGTGGGTGGTGGCATCCATGAACTGAGTGACGTGGAAAGATTATTGGCGGCAGGTGCAGATAAGGTGTCGGTCAATAGTTCTGCCATCCGTCGGCCCGAACTGATTACCGAGATTGCTACCCGTTTCGGCGTACAGGAGTGTGTCTGCGCTATCGATGCTCGTTGTGAGGAGGATGGTACTTGGCGCTGCTATTTGAATGGTGGACGTGTGCCAACGGAGAGAACTCTCTTTGAATGGGCACATGAGGCGCAGGAGCGTGGTGCTGGAGAGATTCTCTTTACCTCCATGAACCATGACGGAAGCAAGCAAGGTTTTGCCATTGAGGCACTTCGCCGCTTGCATGAGGAATTGTCTATTCCAATTATCGCTTCTGGTGGCGCTGGTACCAAAGAGCACTTCTTGGATGTCTTCCAGCAGGCACATGTGGATGCAGCGTTGGCGGCTTCGGTCTTCCATTTCGGCGAAATCCCAATGGCCGAGTTGAAGAAATATTTGGCAGACAATGGCATTGTTGTTCGTCAAACAAGTTCAAAACAGGCGTGAGGAAGGGGTCTAATGTTCCTTTCACTACTCTTTCTCTCCTTTTAACTACTTCAAAGAAATTTAATCAAAAAAATACATATTGACTATGGAAATCAATTTCGACAAACTGGGCGGGCTTGTTCCTGCCATCGTTCAAGACGCAGACACCGACAAGGTGCTGATGTTGGGTTTCATGAATAAGGAGGCCTACGAGAAAACCGTGGCTACCAATCTGGTGACTTTCTGGAGCCGTACTCGCAATTGCCTGTGGACCAAGGGCGAGACATCGGGCAATACGCTGACCGTCAAGGAAATCTTGAACGATTGCGACCAGGATACCTTGCTGATTAAGGCTGTTCCTGCTGGCCCTGTCTGCCATACAGGTGCCGATACATGCTGGGGCGAAACCAACAAGCGCGATGCTGCTCACAATAAGGAGAATGCCCTCCTCTTCCTGAGCGAATTGCAGGACTTCATCGAGAAGCGTCATGAGGAGATGCCCGAAGGCAGTTATACCACTTCATTGTTCAAAGATGGTTTGAACCGTATGTCTCAGAAAGTGGGTGAGGAGGCCCTTGAATTGGTCATCGAAGCTACCAATGGCACTAACGACCGTCTCATCTACGAGGGTTCGGACATGTTCTATCACCTCATCGTATTGCTCACCAGCAAGGGCTTGCGTATCGAGCAGTTGGCCTCCGAATTGCGTGAGCGCCACAACCCAGGTTGGAAGAAGCACTAATCGTTTCTTCCAATCTTCTCTTGTCGAAAACAGAAATCTTGATTGTGAGACCTTAATCGAAATAGTATGATTGAATACAAGGATGTGAGTTTGGAGCGCGAACAGCAATTGCTCTTGCGCGATGTGAATCTACATATTGGTAGAGGCGAGTTCGTCTATCTGATTGGTAAAGTGGGCAGCGGTAAGAGCAGCTTGCTCAAGTCCTTGTATGCCGAAATCCCTATTTTGGAGGGCGATGCCCATGTCTTCGAGTTCGACTTGAAGTCCTTGCGTCGCAAGCAGATACCCATGCTCCGTCGGCGCTTAGGAATCATTTTTCAGGATTTCCAACTATTGGTCGATCGTACCGTCCAACAGAACTTGGACTTTGTGCTCAAGGCTACCGACTGGAAGTCGGAGGCTGACCGAAACCGACGGATAGAAGAGGTGTTGCAACTGGTCGGCATGGAGAACAAGGGGTATCGAATGCCCAACACCTTGTCGGGCGGTGAACAACAACGTATCGTGATTGCCCGAGCCTTGCTCAACAATCCTGCGGTTATTTTGGCCGATGAACCTACCGGTAATCTCGACCCGGAGACGGGTTACAATATTGTTCAGTTGCTCTATGATATCTGTCATCAGCACAACACCACGGTGTTGATGTCCACGCACAATCTCCAATTGCTGGAGCAATTCCCTGGTCGCGTCTTGAAGGTGGAGGATGGTCGTGTTTGTGAGGTTACTTCTACGACCGAATCGGGGGAAACCATGGCAGAAGAAGTGCCAACCTCCGAATCCATCGAGGAAGAGGTCGCTTCTATAGAAGATGAGGTTGCAACCGCTCCATCCGAAGAGTCGGTGAAAGAGGAGCCCGTTATGGAAGAAGAGAATTCCGTTGCCGAAGAAGAGGCTCCTGTGCCTGTGGACGATACTTCGGAAGTTGTTGAAGAAGAACCGATCGTTCAAGAGCCCATCGCAGAACAGGAGACTTTTGTCGAACCAGAGATTACGGCTGAAGTTGACCCTCAATCTGTTCCCACCGAGGCAACTCCTGAAGAAACTCAAAGCGATTCGTCTCAGGATTCAGACGACAGCAATAGTGCTGAATCCCGTTGCTCACCATCAGATACTGAACCCGAAGAGCGTAGTTATAACGGACAATTTGGTCAAATACCATCTGACTCAGCCGCACTGTAGGTGCCTTGTATTCGACGATCAGAGCTGGTTTGCCAAACTGGTTGAAAACCACGGTGTCACACCGTTTCTCCATATTCCCGACGCGGATGGCCACCTCGTTCTGCAACCGTCCTTGAGGATAACCTAATTGTGTGACGAGGTAACTGACAAAGTGTTGCCGCACCCACTCCTCGGGAGTTAGTCGGACGTACTTTCGCCGTTGGCTGTCAAAGATTTCCTCAACATGTGTCGTTGGGTTCATACGGGTATTGACCGTGATGGGGGGAAGGTTAAGCGTTGGATGATTCATCTTTGCGATAATTGAGATGCAAAGATAATAAGAAATATGTAAAACAACAAGCAAACAAGATAAAAATGGCCAAATCAGAAGATTTTTCCACGATTTGCAGGAACATCGAGGCACACTCCTTTGCTCCTGTCTATCTGCTGCATGGCGATGAGAACTATTTCATCGATCGCATCACAGCATTGTTGCTTGATTGTGTCTTGACCGAAGAAGAGAAAGACTTCAACCTCTCTCAGTTCTTTGGTGCCGATGTCGATAATCTGGGATTGGTGGTGAGTGCTTGTCGCCGTTATCCTATGATGTCCGACCATCAATTAGTGTTGCTCCGCGAGGCGCAGATGTTGAAGCAGAATGCCGAACTGACTAAGTTCGAGCAG
>CACYQQ010000182.1 GCA_902776605.1 uncultured Bacteroidales bacterium
ACAAATTGGAAGACATGACGTTAGGTGAGATTGGCACTATCACCGACATCAACGACATGACCGCCAACGTCCTCTTCATCGTCGATCACAACGGCGAAGAACTGATGGTGCCTGCCGCCGAAGACCTCATCAAGAATATCGACGACGAACAGCGCACAATCTTGATGGATTTGCCAGCTGGACTTGTAAATCTGGACGATGCAGAGAGCGAAGATGACCCATTTTTGAAGATTTAAGGTCAAAACTCTTGCACTTTTGAACCAAACATTGTAACTTTGCAAGTGCAAAAGGGTTGGTATAGCTCTTTTGTGAGACGGGAGGAATCCCATTGTAAGCTATATAACGTTAGCCCGACCTGCTTGATTTACTCGGTGATCGGAACATAACGGGAGGTACGGAACGAATTCCGTATCTTGCCAAGAGTTATGAGGTGCTATACGTCTATATAGCCTTTATTGTGTCCATACGTGAAGTAATTGGTAATTCACAGTAATTTGTAATTAGTAATTAGTAATTTATTTAATATATAGTATTATGGCAAAAGTTGAAAAAGAACTGACCGTGGCCGAGAAGTTGGCCAACTTGTACAAGTTGCAAGTGCTCGTTTCCGAGATTGACCGCATCCGCAATCTGCGTGGTGAACTTCCAGAGGAGGTTGCCGACATGGAGGCTGCTTTGGAGGGTCTCAAGAACCGTATCTCCAACTTCAACCAGGGCATCGAGGAGGCCGACAAGAAAATCAACCTCATGCAGGGTAAGATTGCCGAGGCCGAAGACCTCATCGGCAAGTACACCGAGCAGCAGAACGATGTGCAGAACAACAAGCACTATGAGTTCCTCAGCAAGGAAATCGAGTATCAGCAGTTGGAGATCGAGCTCTGCAACAAGCGTATTCGCGAGAGCTTGGAGACCATCGACGACTTGAAGAACCGCGTAGAGGCTACCAACCGCGAGATTGAGGAGCGCCAGAACGACCTCGACATCAAGCGTGGTGAACTCGACGAAATCATCGCTGAGACCCGCAGCGAGGAGGAGACCCTCCGCGACAAGGCCAAGAAGATTGAGAACACCATCGACCCGAAGTTGCTCAGCACTTTCAAGCGCATTCACAAGAAGGCACACAACGGTTTGGCCATCGTTCCTATCGAGCGTGAGGCATGTGGCGGTTGCTGCAACAAGATTACCCCACAGCGCCAGATTGATGTCAAGATGCGCAAGAAGATTATCGTTTGCGAGTACTGCGGCCGCATCCTCATCGACGAGGATTTGGCTAACGAGAACGAAATCCGTCGTCGTCGCAAGGGCATCCTCGCCAACGTATAAGGCACAACGCAGGTGTTCCTGAAATATTATCGAACACCTACTTATCATACAGGAATGAGGATTGGTACTCCAAACTATCAAATCCTCATTTCCTTTTCTCTATAGGTAGGCAAAACCATCGTCTGCCTTACTAACGTCCCCTTAAACTTCAATTTACCGACAATGCCTGTTACTAATCGTCAGACCAAGCAACCCGCCGTATCGCCCCTCATTCAAGGCAAGATGCAACCGCACGAGACCGAGCTGGAGGAGGCCGTTTTGGGTGCTCTGATGTTGGAGAAAGATGCCTATTCGCAAGTCAGCGAGATTCTCAAACCCGATACTTTCTACGAGAAGAAGCATCAGACCATCTTCACCGCCATTCAGGAGCTTGCCTTGGCCCAGAATCCAATAGATATGCTCACTGTGACCAACCAGTTGCAGCGAGACGGCAAACTTGACGAGATTGGTGGTCCTTTCTATATTGCTCAACTCACCCAGAAGGTCAGTTCGGCAGCGCACGTGGAGTACCACGCCAAGATTATTGCAAGCAAGGCATTGGCGCGTCAACTCATCAACTACGCCGGTAAGATTGAGGCTGCGGCCTTCGACGAAACTACCGACATCCCTACCTTGATGCAGGAGGCCGAAGGTGCCCTCTTCCAACTCTCCCAACAGAACATCAAGAAGGATACGCAGCAGATTGACCCCATCATCAAGGAGGCCATCCAGAAGATTCAGGATTCAGCGAATCGTTCCGATGGTCTGTCGGGCATCCCAACCGGCTTCCATGAGCTGGACGGTATGACCTCAGGATGGCAGAACACCGACCTCATCATCATTGCTGCCCGCCCGGCTATGGGTAAGACCGCGTTTGCCCTCTCCATGGTCAAGAACATGGCGGTCAACTACGGCATCCACGTAGCGATGTTCAGCTTGGAAATGAGTAACCTGCAGTTGGTCAACCGTCTCCTCCAGAACACGTGCGAGATTACCGGCGACAAGGTGAAGAGTGGTAAGTTGGACCCCGGCGAATGGGAACAGCTCACCACCCGCATCAAGGAGTTGCAGGGCGCTCCAATTTTTGTGGACGACACCCCTTCCCTCTCGGTTTTCGAGCTCCGCACTAAGGCGCGCCGACTGGTCAAGGAACATGGCGTGCAGATCATCATGATCGACTACCTCCAGTTGATGAATGCTTCGGGCATGCAGTTCGGTAGCCGCGAACAGGAAGTTTCCAATATCTCTCGTTCGCTCAAGGGTTTAGCCAAGGAGCTCAACATCCCAATCATCGCCCTCTCCCAGTTGAACCGTGGTGTCGAGAACCGACAAGGCGGTGCCCAACGACCCCAGCTCTCCGACCTCCGTGAATCGGGAGCTATCGAGCAGGACGCCGATATGGTATGCTTCATCCACCGTCCTGAATACTATAAGATATACGAAGACGAGAAGGGCAACGACCTCCGTGGATTGGCCGAAATCATCATTGCCAAGCACCGTAACGGTGCCGTGGGCGATGTCCGTCTCAAGTTCTTGGGTCAGTTCGTCCGTTTCCAGAACTTGGACGAAGACAGCAGCGTCAACTCTACGATGACGCAATATCCACAATCGGGAGCCACACTCAGTTCGCGCATGAACTCGGCCGCCGATGCTCCCGAGAATCCTTTTCTTGAACCGGTAAGCTCGGAACCTCCATTCTAAAGGTTCCGTCCATCGTTGCCTCTCCACGACTATTATCCCACCCTATCATCCAATGCGAAACATCTTTTTATCACTCAGTCTCGCCGCTTGCACCATTATCCTGTCGGCTCAACAGACAGATGCGCCCGACTATAACGCCCTTCAAAAAGCCATCTCCGACAGCAAGAGCGACCTGTTCTACCCCTCGTTGTACCACCGTTTCGTCGAGGGCGACACCACCTTGACGCTCTCCGACTTCCGCGCGCTCTACTACGGCTTCTCTCTCCGTGAGGACTTTGTCCCTTATCAGGAAGAAGATGCCAACCTCCTCCAAGCCCGCAAGCGCCTCCTTCAGGAGGAGTTGAGTGAGGAGTCGTGCACCGCAGCTATTGAGGTGGCTCAGAAAGCGTTGCTCAACAATCCCTTCGACCTCATTTCTCTCTCCATATTGCCCATCTGTTACCTGCAACTCGGAGACTCTACCCAATACCGAAATTGGGACTACAAGCTGCACGGCATTCTGGATGCCATCCAGTCGTCGGGCGATGGCGAGACCGCCGAGACGGCCTACCACGTCATCAACATCCAACACGAATACGAGATTTTCAACCGCCTCGGCTTGGACTTGGAACAGGTGGAAGTGGTCAATCCCCAGACCGACTTCATCCGCGCCAAGACCAATCAGGAAAGCATCAAGGGCGTCTATTTCAACTTCGGCGCTTGCAGCAACATCTATCGCGAGAAATATAAATAAGGCAATATCCAATAATGCAAAGTGCTTTGAATGGCCATCGCTATTCAAAGCACTTTTTCATTGTTATCCGTCCCTTACACTTCTCTGTCAAATCCTTGTCACTCCCCTGTCAATTCCTTTTCTCTTCTCTGTCACTCCCCTTAAACACCTTTCAAGAACTCCAGTACTGCCTCGTTGAACTCCTGCGGACACTTATTGGCAATGAAATGATCACCTCGCAGGAGGACGAGTTTTGCATTCGGAATTTTAGCAGCAATCAATCGTGTATGTTCATCCTTGATCATGTCATCCGTTCCAGCGATGACCAAAGTCTTGGCTTGAATGGCAGACAATTCTTCGGGGCCGACATTCGGGTCGTTCACCATCAATCCAAGCATCTCGGCATGGAGTTGCGCCGAAGGACTCTTGCGGGCAAACAATCGGGCAATCCGATACCCGATTTCGATGGGAATCTGCACGCTTCGCTTCACGCCCGCGGCATTCAAGTTGGCGCCATTCAATATCAGACGATCCACGCGTTCAGGATATTTCAAGGCAAAGACCATCGCTATATTTCCTCCATCCGAGAAGCCCAACAGATGAGCTTTCTCGATCTGATGTTCGTCCATGAAGGCCAGCAGGTCGTCGGCAAACTGCCGGATGGTAAATGGCGCATCGCCACGTGGCGTCTGTCCGTGCCCTCTCGTATCCAAGGCATAGACATGAAAAAAGGGAGCAAACGCCTCTATCTGGTGCTCAAAATACCTGCAATTCTCCCCATTGCCATGCAGGAGGAGAATTGCAGGTCCTTGTCCTTTTTCAATATAGAAATGTTGAATCGGCATTCGTTTATAGTTTCATCACGCGCTTCATCTCCAGGTTCTCGTATCCCTCGGGGCAATGCGTAGAGAGATAGACGGTTGGATTCTGGCGAATGAACTCGCGCACACGGTCAAGCGTCTCGCGGGCAGCAGCCTGGTCCTCGAAGACGATACTCAGTTTGTTGGCTTTCAGGGCGGCATCGCAATAGGTCACATCTCCATGCATCATGTAGTAGAGGCCATCCAGTTCGACAATCACGATGCTGTTACCCTTCGTGTGTCCTTTCGCCTCGACGAACCACACTCCCTCGGCAATCTTCTCGGCGCGGGGGAAGTTCTTGAAGGCCACGTCATACTTCGCACGGACAATGTTCTCGCCGAAGAGGTTCATCGCATCGGCATCCTCCGTCGATATATACACCTTAGCGTTAGGAAAGTAAGGCAACGCTGCCGTGTGGTCGGGGTGCTTGTGGGTGATGAGGATTTTCGTCACTTGTTCAGGTTTGTAGCCCAATTCTGCAAATGCCTCCATGTAGTCCTTCAACTTCTCGCCCATATAGAGCGGACTACCCAGTT
>CACYQQ010000183.1 GCA_902776605.1 uncultured Bacteroidales bacterium
GTCTGTCGTCCCGTTGGGACTTTCTTTCTGTGTATCATCGAACTCACGTTAAATATCAAAAGACAAAGTGATAAAGTTGTTGAAAAAAGCGAGTGATAAAAAATAGTAGTCCTGTGGACGTTTCTCTTATAGACTGGTCTTAGAGTGAGTGGCACTATATTATTCTGTCCCCCTCCAAACTATCTTGCCACCTGACGGACTAAACATCTGCCGGGTGGCATTTTCCTACTCAAACATTTGGAGAATTGAACAAGGAGGGTATTGAATTGGAGCTGTGATTTGGCAAGCCTTTTGATTTATGTGCTCCGGAAAAGCCCCGAAAGTGGCTGAAAGACCACAGGCAGGGGTAAAACCCCTGTTTCTTGTGTGAGGGAGAACCAAGCCCGGAAAGGGCGGCAGAGAAGATCCTGTCGTACCTTCGGTACTCCGTCGGAGGCGCGGAACATAGCAGGGGGTTCGCTTCGCTTCACCACCTGCCTGTGGTCTGTCGTCCCGTTGGGACTTTCTTTCTGTGTATCATCGAACTCACGTTAATTAGAAAGATTAAGAATGAGTCCCGTTTAACTTGGTTGATGTTGGCATTTTCCTGCGAGGACGTTTGTCTGTGAGCCATAGGAGGTAATCATGATATTGGCCAAAAAAAGTGCTGAATTTTGCCCATAACTCACTTTTTTATTGAGATATGGGCAAAGTATTGGGTGTAAAGGTTGCCCATAACTCACTTTTTTATTGAGATATGGGCAAAAGTATTGGGTGTAAGGGTTGCCCACAACTCGCATTTTTATCGAGATATGGGCAAGGTATGAGGCGTAAAGGTCGCCCACAACTCACTTTTTTATTGAGATATGGGCAAAGTATTGGGTGTAAAGGTTGCCCACAACTCGCATTTTTATCGAGATATGGGCAAAGTATTGGGTATAAAGGTTGCCCATAACTCACATTTTTATCGAGATATGGGCAAAGTATTGGGTGTAATGGTCGCCCATAACTCACATTTCTTCTATTGATTATTGTGCAAACAGAAAATTCTTGTAATTCTCCAATTCTTGAGAGAAAAATATTCTCTATTTCTTGATTCGTGCCTTGAGAAATGACAAATGGGGGCTATTTTTGTCGGAAACAATAATAAATATACATTTTATTTGGCATTCTTGTTTTTTGTGATTATATTTGCGCCCGTAAAATAAATTTCAAAAATAACCTATAATATTTGACTATGAAGAAATTTTTACTATCTATCATGACGGCAGTGACAGCTCTCACTACGAGTTATGCTGCTCAATCCGTGACTTTGGACTTTACCGATCCGACCAAATGGAAGAATGCGGCCGACGGAAAGGACGTGCCAACTAAGTCTTCTGACGGTTACAAGACTGCTGAGACAACGATTACGGACGGTACTAATTCTGTGACATTCCAAGCACAGACCAATGCCTATTTTGCATCGGAAGGCGATGTATATACCTTCCTTATTGGAAAGAATGGTAGCTTTATAAATTTGCCTGTGGTTGATTTTGTTGTTAGTGCTATTGATGTCGAGTTTGGCGCGGATTGCAGTACTTCTTGTAAGGTTGACTTCTTTGGCGGAGAGACCGCATTTAATCAACAGGTTGCAGGTGTCAAAGGTGGTAGTGCCACTTTTGTTGTCCCGGATGCGTTGGCTGCCAAAGGAACACAATACACCCTTAAAATACAAACAAATTATAACTTTCGAGTCTCTAAGATTACATTAAAGGAGTATGAGGCCCCTGAGGTGAATGCTCCAGTTATATCACCTGCGGGTGGCGTATTCGCTACGGCTCAGACCGTTACGATAACTGCTGATGCCGGTAATGCCATCTATTATACGTTGGATGGAACCGACCCAAGTGACGCATCAACTGCTTACACCGCACCATTTGAGGTGAAAGAATCGACGGTTGTCAAGGCGATTGCCTATAACGAGGAGGATTGTGGTAGTGCTATCACTATCGCCGAGTTCTACAAAGGTTATGCTCATTACGACTTTCTGAAAGATCAGCAGGGTTGGACTATCGATAACAAGAATGTTCCAACGGGTGCAAATGTCTGGGCGTTTGATGCTAAGTATGGCATGAAGGCTACAGGCTATTGGAAAGATGATAACGTTGGCAACGCCCATGCTACAGAATCTTGGTTGGTTTCTCCTGCCATCAGTCTTGCCGAGGCTACCAATCCTGTTGTGACCATTGCCCATGCTTCCAAATTCAACAATGCTTCGGCGTCCGATTATGTCTCTGTCCTCGTCTCGGCCGACGGAGGTGAATGGACGGCACTCAATATCACCAACTGGCCAACTTCCTGGACCTACGTCAACAGCGTCGTTGACCTCAAGTCGTATGTCGGCAAGAACATCCAGTTGGCTATCCGTTACACCAGCACCGATGAGTTGGCAGGTACCTATGAGACCAAAATGATTGAGGTGGCCGAGGGTCAGACCGTTGAATATAAGCATATTGCCAATACGCAGGACAAGCCTTAC
Organism: uncultured Bacteroidales bacterium; assembly: GCA_902776605.1. Classification (GTDB taxonomy): domain Bacteria; phylum Bacteroidota; class Bacteroidia; order Bacteroidales; family UBA3663; genus Liminaster. Next base: position 2,501 of record CACYQQ010000183.1, read on the forward strand.
ACGACCGCCGAGGCCAAGGCCCTTGTCGACGATCCGCTCTCTATCCTCACCGAGACCGTCTATGTGAAGGGCATCGTGAGCAAGATTGATGCTTTGACGGAAGATGGCGCGCTGACCTACTGGTTGGACAACGATTCGTTCGAGGTATATCAGGGCCTCGGTCTGGAGGGAGCTAAGTTCCAGGACAAGAACGGTGTACACAAGGGCGATACCGTTGTCGTGAAGGGTACCATCACCCTTTTCAAAGGAACTTATGAGTTTGCTGCCGGCAGCGAGGTAGTCGAATTGGGCAAGAACAAGGATGCCGTCGATATCAAGGATCCAAGCAACACCGCCGAGACCGCTTACTCCGTTACGGCGAGCATCGCTATCGTCAAAGAAGGTTCCGACGTCTGGGATTTGGACAAGTCGTTCTTCGTGAAGGGTATCGTTACCAAGACACCTTCGTATGCCTCGTCGAAGAAGGCCATCACTTTCGGCGTGCGCGACGTGACGAATGTCGCCGATTCCTTGCAGGTATATCAGGTAAAGGGTCTGGAGAATACCGATATTGCAGACGAGGAGACCGCAAAGAAGTATGTCAAGGAGGGCGACGAGGTTGTCCTCTATGGCAAGGTCGTTTACAACGAATCCAAGAAGCACTATGAGATTGCAGCCGGTGGATATATCTACTCTATCAACGGCGTGACCGGTATCGAGGCTGTCAAGACCGAGGAGAATGCTGCCGATGCCGAGGTCGAGATTTACAACATCTTGGGTCAGAAGGTAGAAACCATGGATGCCAAGGGAATCTATTTTGTCAATGGTAAGAAAGTCATTGTTCGCTAATTGCACGAAAAATATACTTTGGGTGGCACTGCTCGGTGTCGCCCAAAGTCTCTTTGCCGGTGTGCCTGAGGGTTACTACAGTCGCATCGACGGAGAGAAGCAAGCCGACTTGAAAGCTGCGGTCAAGGCTTGTATCAACGACGGCAAGAAGACGTTCAGTTATAAGGCCTTATGGACGGTCTATCCTTATACGGATTTCGTCATCGGAGATGAGAAGAAGGTCTTTGACTACTACAGTCTGGAGACATTCTATTTCACGTACAAGGATGGAACACCGACGGGATCGGTTGTGAGTGGCATGAACAAGGAGCATGCCTGTCCGCAGTCGTGGTGGGGCAAGGGGTCGAAGAGCAATTGCTACTCTGACCTCTTCAATGTGATGCCTTCCGAAACAAGCGCCAACTCTTCGAAGAGCAATTATCCTGTCGGTATTGTCGATACGGACCAAAAGCATTTTGATAATGGTCGGATCAAGACGGGCAAATCGGCAACTGGCAATTTCTCTGGAAGTGTCTTCGAACCTGCCGATGAACACAAAGGTGACTTCGCGCGTATATATTTTTATGTAGCCACGATGTACGATCAGACCAATTGGCAGACCAACAACACGGCTTTCAAGAAGGAGGCATATCCGACAATCAAGTCGAATTTCATTCAGTTGTTGCTCCAGTGGCACCGACAGGACCCCGTCAGCGAGTGGGAAATCGTTCGCAATGAGCGCGTCTATGGTCAGCAGAATAACCGCAATCCTTATATCGATTACCCGCAGTTGGCAGAATACATCTGGGGTGACAGCACCGAATATGCTTTCGATTTGGCCAGTGCCAAGGTGAACGGCTATGGCGGTTACGTTGGCCCCGACCCCAATCCCGATCCGGACCCAAATCCAGATCCTGACCCCGACCCTAATCCGGATCCCGATTCCGACCCGCTTCCAGACCCGATTCCTGGCGATACACTCTTCATCGAGGATTTCGACGACGTGACGGAGGGCTCTATCAGTTCCAACAATGCACCTTGGAGCGGCAACGACAATTTTGCATCGGTCAAGACTATCTATCAGGCCGGCGAAGTAGTGCGTTTGGGTTCAAGTTCCAAGGCGGGGAGTTTGACTACCTACGAGTTGGAAGTCAGCAGCGGTCAGGATATTGTTGTCGGCTTCGATGTCAAGGGTTGGACTACCATCGAAGGTAAGTTGCTCGTCTCGTTGGGTGACAAGACAGAAACGGTGTCTTATTCAGCCACGAGGGACAAGGATTTTGAGACAATCAAGGTTGTCTTCCAGAAAGTAAAGGCTCGTCCTGTTTTGAAGTTCGAGACCTCGACGAAGCGTTGCTTCTTGGACAATATCGTTGTCTATGTGTCTGACACTTCGGGCATTGAGACCCTTGAAGCAGAAACGGGTACTTCCGTTGCTGTCGATTTGCAAGGTCGTCCATGTCCTTCCTCCCGTTGCGGTCTTCAAGTCCGGTCGGGAAAGATTGTTCTACAAAAGTAAAATGTATTTAATCTCCCGGCTCTCCTGTTTGTAGGTATGTTCTAAAAATGTCATGTTGAGCGAAGCAAAACATCTCTGTGTTGACTTTCAATGTGAATAGGGATTCTTCGCGATGCTAAGAATGACAATTAATAGAAGTCCCCTGTAACATGAAGTGAAGTCTTTCTTATAGAGAGTTTTTGTCGATTGTTGCAGATTATATAATCTCCCTCCCTACGAGGGAGGGTCGGGGAGAGTCCTTGGGGAGAACAGAATATTCCACATTAACCATTTAAATCCTAT
>CACYQQ010000184.1:0-2843 GCA_902776605.1 uncultured Bacteroidales bacterium
TTTTTTCTGATTTTCGTCTGAATTTGGCGAATAAAAATCCATTGGGCAACCATTCGGAAGGGAGAACGACGTTTTGCAATGTTCAAAAAGCAATCGCCCCTGCCATCCCATTCTGCTTCCGTTGAAATTCCGTTGGCCCATGGTGGACCTTCTCCCTTTTTGCTACCTTTTAAAGGGAGAAAGAAGGTAGAAAAAAAGCGGGAGGGCAAGGGGAGTGAGATGGCAGCAGAAGGGGATGGGTGGTGGCGTTGGAAGGGGGCGGGAGAGGGGCGTTTTCTGGTTCAACGGCCGAGGAACGAAAGGGGGTGGGAAGGGTCGCACCTACCAAGTGCATTTAGCAATCTGCCTTGCAATGTTGGCAATCTGTGGCGAAAAAAGAAGTTTTTTACATTTAAAAAGAGACAAATTTGGACATGCCGAGAAAAAACAGTATCTTTGGCGCGTTAATTCAAATAGTAACAATGCAAAACAACTTCATTTCTGTGTCCGACCTATCGAAGGAAGATATCTTGAGTCTTCTGAAGGACGCTGCCAAGTTCGAAGCCAATCCCAACCAGCGACTGCTGGAGGGTAAGGTAGTTGCCACGCTGTTCTTTGAGCCATCCACCCGCACCCGCCTCAGTTTCGAGACTGCGGCCAACCGCCTGGGCGCCCGTGTGATTGGTTTCAGCGACCCGAATGCCACTTCGACCAGCAAGGGCGAGACACTGAAGGATACCATCAAGATGGTGTCGAACTATGCCGATGTCATCGTGATGCGCCACTACTTGGAAGGCGCAGCGCGTTATGCCAGCGAGGTAACGGACGTGCCTATCATCAATGCGGGCGACGGTGCCAACCAGCATCCGTCGCAGACGATGTTGGACCTCTACAGCATCTGGAAGACGCAGGGCACGTTGGAGAACATCGACATCACCATGGTGGGTGACCTGAAGTACGGACGCACCGTCCACAGCTTGGTGCAGGCCTTGAGTTTCTTCCACCCGAAGTTCCATTTCATTGCTCCCGACCTGTTGCGTATGCCGTTGGGCTACAGGGACTTCTGCGTGCGCCACAACCTGGAGTACGACGAGCAGGAGCGCTTTGACGAAGAGGCCATCAACCGCACCGACATCCTCTACATGACCCGTATTCAGCGCGAGCGTTTCAGTGACCTCCGCGAGTATGAGCAGGTGAAGAACGTCTATTGTCTGCACAAGGCGATGCTCGACAATGCCAAGCCGAACCTTCGTGTGCTCCACCCGCTGCCACGTGTCAACGAGATAGCCTACGACGTGGACGAGAGCGAAAAGGCTTATTACTTCCAACAGGCGCAGAACGGACTCTATACCCGCGAAGCCATCATTTGTCGAATGCTTAATATCCAACTGTAACATGGCAAAGACTGAACTCGAAGTATCCGCTATCGCCAACGGAACCGTCATCGACCATATTCCAGCCGACGTGACTTTCAAGATCGTACAGGTGCTGGACCTCTATAATCATCCGGGTGCCATCACCGTAGGTACGAACCTGGCCAGCAAGACGTTGGGCAAGAAGGGCATCATCAAGATTGCCGACCGCTTCCTGACCGACGAGGAGATTGGCCGCCTCAGTGTGGTGGCTCCAAACGTGACCTTGAACATCATCAAGGACTACCAGATCATCGAGAAGAAATATGTGCAGTATCCTAAGCTGATTGTGGGTGTCGTGAAGTGCTCCAACCCGAAGTGCATCACCAACCACCAGCCCGTGGCTACCAAGATGGAACTCTTCGACGAGAAGCTCAAGTCGCTGCGCTGCGTCTATTGCGAGCGCGTGATGCAGCAGAATGAAATTGAACTGCTTTGAGCGCAATCTTCTCTCGCTGAGGGACGAAATAAAATCTCTCGCAGATAAGAGAATATCTCGTGGGGAAAATCTCTCGCAGAGTGTAATGGAGTGTAAAAGAGTTCTTGTTTTGATTGAATAATCAAGAAGGATGCTCCAATGAACTCTGTAATAACTCTCAAAGAGTGAATAAGAGTGAAAAAAGAGTAAGTTACTAAAACTTCCTTACACTCATTTACACTCTGCGAGAAATATAAAAATTCACAGAGAATATCTCGTGGGGAAAATCTCTCGCAGAGTGTAATGGAGTGTAAAAGAGTTCTTGTTTTGATTGAATAATCAAGAAGGATGCTCCATTGAACTCTGTAATAACTCTCACGGAGTGTTTAAGAAAAAAAATGGAGTAAGTATAAGTAACTAAAACTTCCTTACACTCATTTACACTCTGCGAGAAATAAAATATCTTTGCGAGAAATCACTTCGAGCGTAAAAACAAATACACTCCGAGAGAAACGACGGAAATTTAGAACCAGTAAGTAAATAGTAACTCACACATTATTGAATGACTTTTGAAGAATTGGGCGTGATGCCCGAATTGTTGCGTGCCATCGAAGAGATGGGGTATGAGCAACCGATGCCGATACAGGCAGAGACGATTCCTGTGATTTTGCAGCAGGGTCGTGACCTGGTGGGATTGGCGCAGACAGGAACAGGTAAGACCGCGGCTTTTGGATTGCCCCTCTTGCAGAGTGTGGACATCGTGCCGGTCTATAGCGAGTTCCAGATCAAGAAAGACCGGAAGACCGGTAAATGGATAGACCCCGAGGATGCTCCTCAGCCACAGGCACTTATCTTGGCGCCGACGCGTGAGCTCTGTCTCCAGATTGCCTCCGACCTGCAGGATTATGCCAAGTACCTGCGTGGCATGGCCATCCTGCCTGTGTATGGCGGATCGAGCATCGGCTCGCAGATTGGCCAGTTGAAACGCGGTGTGCATGTCGTGGTGGCTACGCCAGGTCGATTGATTGACCTCA
>CACYQQ010000184.1:2890-7997 GCA_902776605.1 uncultured Bacteroidales bacterium
GCTGATCGAGGGCGGTACCGGCGTGAACGTGGTGCCTGCCGCCTGGACAACGTGAAGACGTTGGTGATGGACGAGGCGGACGAGATGTTGTCGATGGGCTTCCAGGATGACATCGAGAAGATCCTGCAGAGTGTGCCGGCGGAGCATCGGACGATGCTGTTCAGCGCCACGATGCCGAAGCAGATTGCTGCCATCGCCAAGAAGTATATGACTGACCCCGTGGAGATTACCATCGGGCATAAGAACGAGGGTAGTGCCAACGTGAACCATGTCTATTACTTGGTGCACGCCGCCGACAAGTATGCTGCCTTGAAGCGCATTGTCGATTTCTACCCGAACATCTATGGCATCATCTTCTGCCGCACCAAGGCGGAGACACAGGAGATTGCCAAGAACCTGATGGACGAGGGTTACAATGCCGATGCCTTGCACGGCGACCTGAGTCAGGAGCAGCGTGACATGGTGATGCGAAAGTTCCGCACCCGTCACCTCCAGTTGTTGGTGGCTACCGACGTGGCTGCCCGCGGATTGGACGTAGATGACCTGACACACGTCATCAACTACGGTCTGCCCGACGACGTGGAGGTCTATACCCACCGTTCGGGTCGTACGGGCCGTGCCGGCAAGAAAGGAACCTCCATTGCTATTGTCCATATCAAGGAGCGCCGCCGTCTGAACGACATCGAGCGCATCATCGGCAAGAAGTTCGAGAAGGGCATGGTGCCCACCACCGACAAGATCATCGAGAAGCAACTCTTCGGTCTGGCCGACCGCCTGGAGAAGGTCGAGGTGAAGGAGGAGGAGATTGCTCAGTTCCTCGAGCCCGTGGCCAAGAAGTTGGGTTGGCTCACGAACGAAGACCTCTTGAAACGTATCGTCTCGTTGGAGTTCAACCGTATGCTGGAGTTCTACAAGGGGTCGGAGAACCTCGATATCCCCGAGGAGCGTCCGAAGCGCGAACGTGCCGACCGTGGCGAGGCAAGAAATTCGTCGTATGCCCGTGAGTATAAAGGCAATCAGACGCAGGCCGAACCTGGTTATACGCGACTCTTCATCAATCTGGGCAAGCGGGACGGCATCTTCCCGAAACAGCTTATCGGCTTGATGAACAGCCTGGTACACCATCGCATTGAGATGGGTCGTATAGACCTGTTGACCAATTTCAGTTATTTCGAGGTGCCCGAACGTGACGCCCGCTTTGTCATCAAGGACATGTGCGGTGCCGACTGGAAGGGCCGTCAAGTGACCGTACAACCGGCCGACTCCGCCCGCCCCGAGAAGGGGGAGCGGAAAAAGAAAAAATTCGATTATAAATCAAACAAAAATGAAGAAAGTCTTAGGAATCATGATGACATCCGCAATTTTGGTGAGCGCATGCACAAAACCAGAGGCGGCTTCAGAGGCAAGTAAGTGGAGCATGGACCGCTTCGCCGATATTCAGGTGCTTCGCTACGAGGTACCCGCGTTTGAGCAACTCTCTCTCAAGCAGAAGTGTCTGGTATATTATCTCCAGGAGGCAGCCCTCTGGGGTCGCGATATCCTGTGGGATCAGAACTGTAAGTACAACCTGCCTATCCGCCGTATGTGCGAGGCTGTATATACTGGTTATCAGGGCGATAAGGCCGACCCGCAGTGGGTGGCTTTTGAGCAGTACATGAAGCAGATATGGTTTGCCAACGGCATCCACCACCACTACAGCAATGCCAAGTTCAAGCCCGGTTTCGACCAGGCATGGTTCGAGGCAGAGTTGAACAAAGTGGAGGGCAAGGAGGCGCTGTATGCCGGCTACGACTTTGCCGAAGTGGAGCGTGCTATCTTTGACGATAACTTCCTGCCTATCAAGGTGAACCAGGCTGATGGCGTGGACCTCATTGCCACTTCTGCCTGCAACTTCTATGAGGGCCTGACCCAGCAGGAGGTGGAAGACTACTACGCCAAGTTGAAGAACCCCCAGGACACCATGCCAGTCATGTTCGGCTTGAACTCGAAGTTGGTCAAGGAGGACGGCAAGATTGTCGAGAAGACCTGGAAAGTGGGCGGTCTCTACACCGAGGCCATCGAGCGTATTGTCGAGAACCTGAACAAGGCGAAGGAATATGCCGAGAGTGACCAGCAGCGCAAGGTCATCGAGTCGTTGGTGACCTATTATGAGTCGGGCGACTTGAAAGACTTCGATACGTACAGCATCGAGTGGGTCAAGGACCTGGACAGCAAGGTCGATTTCATCAACGGCTTCATCGAGAGCTACAATGACCCGTTGGGCATGCGTGGTTCGTGGGAAGGTATGGTCAACTTCAAGGACAGCGCCAATACCGCCCGTACCGAGATTGTCTCGGCCAATGCGCAATGGTTTGAGGATCACTCGCCTATCGACGACCGTTTCCGCAAACCCGTGGTCAAGGGTGTGACTGCTAAGGTCATCACCGCTGCCATCTTGGCGGGTGACAGTTATCCCGCTACTCCTATCGGCATCAACCTGCCTAATTCCAACTGGATCCGTGCCCAACATGGTTCAAAGTCGGTCAGCATAGACAACATCACCGCTGCCTACGACGCTGCCGCAGCCGGCAACGGATTCGCGGAGGAGTTCATGTGGAGCGAGGAGGAGGTAGAGCAGGCCAAGAAATATGCTCACTACGTCGATAATATCCACACCGACCTGCACGAGTGTCTGGGTCATGGCAGTGGTCAGCTGTTGCCAGGTGTTGATCCAGATGCCCTCAAGGCCTACGGAAGTACGTTGGAGGAGGCCCGTGCCGACATTTTCGCCCTCTACTATATGGCCGACCCGAAGTTGGTCGAGTTGGGTGTGATGCCCGACATGGAGGCATACAAGGCTGGTTACTATCAGCAGATGATGAACGGCCTGATGACTCAGTTGGTGCGTATTCTGCCAGGCGACAATCTGGAGGAGGCACACATGCGTAACCGTTCCTTGATTGCTTACTGGACGTTGGAACGCGCCAAGATGGATGAAGGACAGCCTGCGTTGGAGTTTGCCAAGCGCGACGGCAAGACCTATGTCAAGATCAACGACTACAAGAAACTGCGTCAGTACTTCGGCGAGTTGCTGGGTGAGTTGCAGCGCATCAAGAGTGAGGGCGACTTCAAGGCAGGTCGTCATCTGGTTGAAACATACGGCGTGAAGGTCAATCCCGAACTCCATGCTGAGGTCTTGGAGCGTTACCAGAAGTTGGACATTGCCCCTTACAAGGGCTTCGTCAATCCACGTTACGAGCCAGTTTTCAATGCTTCTACCATCTCGGACATCGTCGTAAAATACGGTACCGAGAACTACGTGGAGCAGATGCTGCGTTATGGACGAGATTACTCTGCTCTTAAGTAAGGCACATGCCGAGTTCCGCAAACTGCGTAACGGCGAGGTAGGAGACAACCTCCGTGTGCAAGGCATTGACTATAAGACCATCTGGGGGTTGGAGAGTTACCGGCTGAAAGGCATTGCGGAGCTCCTCCTCCCCGAGATTGAGACGCAGGAGATGCAGGCGGCGTTGGCAGAACGTCTGTGGGAAGAGGAGGTGCGAGAGTCGAAGATGCTTGCTACGCGCCTCTATCCCAAGGAGTTGATGACAGAATCGTTGGCCCAGCAATGGGCAACGGCAATTCGCTACACCGAATTGGCCGACCAGGCGTGCATGAACCTCTTTGCCCGACTTCCTTTTGCCGAGGCGCTGGTGTCTAAGTGGATGGATGGCAACGACTTGCTGCAATACATGGCGTTGCAGATTATCCTCCGGTTGGAACTGTCCGGTTGGCAAGAACGCGCTGCACAGTTGGCGCAAGATACCCATCGCCCGATGTGGCTGAGGGTAGCGGCACAGAGGATATTGTCGGAGTGATCGGAATAATCGGAGTAATCAGAAAACTCTGAGTAATCGGAGTAATCAGAAAACTCGGAGTACTCAGAATAATCGGAGAAGTCGGAAATCTCGGAGTAATCGGAGAATGCTTGACAAGCCGAAGGTATCGTCCTTGTCACTTCTCTGTCACTTCTCTGTCACTTCTCTGTCACTTCCATTATAATCTGTTTTTAAGTTGAAGCACCAAGAAACACAACAAAGACGCGAGAAGATTGTCCGTAACCTGAAAGTGCGGCAAGAGTTGGGCCAGGGTCTCGATGAGGCGCAGGCGATGCTCAATGCCTATCTCAAGGAACGAGGCATGAACCATACGCCAGAACGCGATTACATCCTTTGGGTCATCTACCATTTGGATGTGCCGTTTGACGTGGACTCGCTCCATAAATTGGTGTGTGAAGAGAAGGCGCTGATCTGTCGAGTGACGGTCTATAACAACCTGTTGCTCTTTGTGGAGGCAGGCGTGGTGGCTCGGTTCCAACCGTTTGTGAATGGGTCGCAGTTCTTTGAGAAATGCGTTGGACAGAAACCTCATGGCTACCAGGTGTGCCGGCGGTGCGGTGCCATCAAGGTGCTCTCGTTGTCGGAGATTCTTCCCCATGTAGAGGAACAGGTGCACAAGTCGTTTCACACTTCGCAGATATGCCTCTATGCCTTGGGGTTGTGCAACAACTGCTACAAGGAGGAACGCCATGATGTGAAACTCAAGCAGTTGGCAATGAAGTTGGAGAAAGAGAACCGAGCGAATGCTCGACTCAAGAAGCCAACTTCGCGTAGGAAGAAACGCTATACTTCGATCAAGGAGGTGATCCGTGACCAGGAACTCCAGGCCTTGAAGGAGAAGCGCAAGAAAAATTGAGTAATATCTAACTAAATAATATACAACAGTATGGCAAAAGTTGACGTACTCCTCGGCCTCCAGTGGGGCGATGAGGGTAAAGGTAAGGTAGTGGATGTCTTGACACCACGCTATGACATCGTTACTCGTTTTCAGGGTGGTCCAAATGCAGGTCATACCTTGGAGTTCGACGGACAGAAATATGTGCTCCGTAGCATTCCTTCGGGTATCTTCCAAGGCGGCAAGGTGAACATCATCGGTAACGGCGTTGTGCTCGATCCACTTCTTTTCATGAAGGAGGCTCTTGAGTTGGCACAGAGTGGCCACGACTTGACACAGCGCCTCTTCATCTCGAAGAAAGCTCACCTGATTCTCCCTACGCACCGTCTGTTGG
>CACYQQ010000185.1 GCA_902776605.1 uncultured Bacteroidales bacterium
CACACCATCGACATGCTCAATGCCGGATTTGTGGATGAGGAAACCATGACCTTCCACCTTCCTGAAGGTTTCACCATCGAGGCACTCCCCTCTTCGCAAGTCATCGAATCTGTCTTTGGCCGCTATGAGGTGGACATCAAGCAGTTGGACAAGGATATCCAAGTCACTATGCACATGCACTACAATAGTGGTGTCTATCCTGCCGAACAATATGCTGAGTGGATTGCCTTCCGCCAAAAGATTGCCGCCCTCAGCAAGAAGAACATCACGCTCAAGGCTATTCAATAAACTGTCAAACGTAGTGGTGCACTTGAAACCATAACCGATTACTCAATATAACCATAGAATGAATAAAACTATCTGTTTGCTACGAGCTGCCATCGTGCTCTCGTCACTTACCACCCTTGCCACTCCGGTCAGGGCACAGGAATTAGATGCCAAGACGCAACGTTGGCTTCTGCAACATCCCACCGATGCCGAGAGAGCCGACATCCTGTTACGTATTGAGAATGAACAGATAGCCGAATACGGCAAGTATGACGTTTCTCCTTTCAAGGCGCCACAACTCTCTCAACTTCGTCCATCGCAGGAGCATCTTCAATACTTCTACGACGGACAGAACCTATTGGTGCAGGGTACTGAAACGGGCAAGAAACCCAATTACAGTGCCTTACGCTCCCGCTATCAGCGTCTCTATAACTTAGGCGACCCCGAGTATCGACACGAAGCAGAATACTATTTGGGATATATCGACTATGCCGAGGGCAAATACACCAGCGCCCTGAAGCACTTCAATGCCCTCCCTATGGAGTATAAGTACCAGGAGACGGTTCCTTTCTACCGTTCCCAGATTCTCTACGCCCAAGGTAAGTGGGACGAGGCCATCCGCGAGGTCGATGCTTATACGCCAAGCGAAGAGGTCTATCAGACAGAAGCCATCCGTGTGAAGGCCGAATGTCTGCTCCAGTTGGGCAAGACGGGCGAGGCCCTTCCTCTGTTCCGCCAATACTTGAGCCGCACCACCAACCCTGTCCCCTCCACCGCTTACAACGCCGGTGTATTGGAATTCCAGAATCAGCAATATGCCAACGCTCTGACCGATGGCGCTGCGGCCACTCAGACCGACATCCCAACGCTCCGACAATTCGCCTATATGCTCATCGGCCAATCGGCTCTCCAACAGGCTGAAACGCAACAGGCGCGCATGGCTTTTGAACAGGCTGCCGCTATCTCCAATGGAGATCAGGACACCCGTATCACGGCCGCCTACAATGTCTGCGCCATTGCCCACAACTCGACTTCGGTCTGGGGCGACGAGGTCAAGACGTTGGAGAACTTCCTGAACAACTATCCCACCTCGGCGTATGCTGACAAGGTAAGCCAATACCTCGTCGAAGTCTATTCTACAACCCGCAACTACGAGGCGGCTCTCCAATCGATAGCCAAGATCAAGAACCCCGGCAAAATGCTCCTGCAAGCCAAGCAACGTCTTCACTACCAGTGGGGTGTGCAACATTACCTCAATGCCAACTACCCGCAAGCCTCTAACCAATTTGACCAGAGCGTCAAGGCTGGACAGCTGGATGCCGTCAGTTATGCCGAGAGTTTCTTCTGGCGCGGTGAGGCGCGTTACCATCTACAGAACTTCGCTGGTGCCATTGCCGACTACCAGATGTTCATCCGCCTCAACCAACGTCAGGCTCAACCGGGTCTCTTTGCTGCTGCCTACTACAATTGCGGCTATGCCCAGATGAAACAGGAGGACTACAATTCGGCCATCAGTTCGTTCTCTTCTTATATCGCTCAACCTGCTGTACAAGATTCTGAAATCTATATTGACGGCACTTTGCGATTGGCCGATTGTTACTACTATACCCGTCAATTTGCCACGGCCGAAGGTCATTATCACAACGCCTCTTTGCAAGAGTCCAAGCAACGAGACTATGCCATGTACCAGGAGGCGTTGATGATGGGTTTGCAAAAGAAATATGCTGACAAGCAAACCAAACTCGACGAACTTCTTGCCAGCACGACAGAGTCGGACCTTTTGGATGATGCTTGGTTGGACAAAGGTCGCACCTCGCTCCTCCAAAACGATGCCCCTGCCGCCATCCATAGTTTCCAACAGGTCATCGAGAACTATGGCAACAGCCCCATTGCTCCTCAGGCAGCCGTTGAACTGGCCATGACTTACAACAGTTTAGGTCAGACAGATGCCGCTCAAAAGGTGTACGAGATGGTTGCTCAACGTTGGCCCGATACGGATGCAGCCCAAACGGCGGTAGAAGACCTCAAAACCCTGGACGTACAGAAACGCATCCAGAGTCTTCCATCCCTCTTCGATGCCGCTGAATATCAACAACTTCTCGACACCTACCAGAGTCTCCAAACCGAGAACATCGACTTCCGCGATGCCCAAGTCATGCAACTCTTGGCAGCCAAAGCTCACCTCAAGTTGGGCCAAAAGGAACAGGCTCTTCCTTTGTTGAACGATGCCTCCAACGAACTCCGCACCGCATCGGGTTGTGAAGCAAAATATATTTTGGCACAATTGGCATTCGACGAGAAGGACATCGAAAAAGCCAGTCAATTAGATTCAGAACTTATTCAGTCGGGCACACCCCACCAATACTGGTTGGCACGTGGCATCATCCTGATGAGCGACATCATCCGTCAGCAAGGGGATGCCTTCACCGCCGACGAATACTTGAAGAGTTTGCAACAGAACTACACCACCGAGGATGACGTGCAGATTCTTATCCGCGAACGACTTCAGGCCAGCGAACAGGCCAAAGCCGAAGCGGCTGACACGACATCCGTTCAACCTGCCTCGGTCAACGAGTTGGAGAACCAGAAATAATCTATGAAAGTAACGTTTATGAAAGCATACATCTGGACCCTTGCCGCATTATATATATTGTCGGCTACGACCCCTGCCTCCGCACAGACCGAACAAGATTCGGCAATGAACCGCACCATGCGTCTGGAGCGAGACTTCTCTCCCATCGTTCAACAGAAAAACAAGATTGACCAACAACCTGCCACACAGCCTGTTCAAACCAAGAAGAACAATGCCATCCTGGCCGATTGGAAAGTGTCCTCGGTCAAGAGTGCCGAGATTGGCGTTATGCCTGTAGGTCAAGTCATTGCCTCTCCCGAACAGGAACAGGACGGTTACCTCGAATTCAGTGCCGGCAACTATTGGAACACCCACCTCAAGGCGGGCATCATCCTCGACGAGTTCCGTATCGATGCCGCCGGTTTCTTCACCAAAGGCAAGCAGAAACTGCCCTTTGATGTCTATCATCCAGCACAAGACTCTCTCTCGTCGGCCAAGTTCGAAGAAAGAACCCTCACCGGCAACATTCTGGCCTCTTATTGTCACGACACCGGTGACGAAGCTACCGTCGAGGCACACTTCGGAGCACAAGGTTCTTCTGTCAATACCTTCCACTACGATTTCTTCAACTTCTCGACCGACACCTTGATTCAGGTCGGCGCTAAACACGGCAAACAGAGTTGGGGCAAGATCTTCGGTGACATCAGTTACGAGACCGACCAGTTCAAGGTCGGTGCCTACTATGATTTCTCCAAACTCGCGTCACCAGACACTATCTCCGGCAAGCAGTTGGCCAATACCCTGTTGCTCAATGCCAAATACGGATGGTACGACCAAGACACATGGCAAGCCAGCATGGATGTAACCTTAGGTGGCGTCTTCGGCAAGCAAAAGAGTTACTTTATCTTGCACCCCAACCTTCACCTCAGTCTCATTCCCGACCCATCGGCATGGCGCCGTTTCTATGCCGACCTTGGATTCGGCACGCGCCGTGAAGGTCTCTCCGAACTTATGGAGCACGTCCCCTACGCACAGTTCGACAAGGAATACAAGAGCACCTTCGATGCCATGGACCTTCACATTGGCTTCGAGGACAACAACTCCGGTTATCTCCGCTGGGGAGCAGAAGTTCAGTTGGCCTTCCTCAAGAATGCCCTTTGCGCTCAGGCCGTTTCCGTCGATACCACCCGTCGTGACGGCTTGTATATGAACATCTTTCAGGACGATGACTTCCGTTTTGGGCTGAAGGGCAACATCGACTACGAGTACAACCGTTACTTCGGCACCAAGATTGACCTGACATTGCTCACCCACTCTTGCTATGCAGCCTCTTTTGGCGACCCCACCTTCCGAATGGATTGGCACGTCCTCTCGCACCCAGGCAAACTCACCCTGGATGCCAACTTGGACATGGGCTTCGGGTGCAAGACATGGTACAACGAGAAGGAATATGACCTTGGTCCCGCCATCAACATCAACTTCCGCGGCGACTACCAATGCACAGACGAATGGTGTCTCTTTGCCGGCATTCACAACGAGTTCGGCAAAAACGCAGAACTCTTCCCTGCCATCCCCTACCAGACATTCAACATTTACGCTGGTTTCCACTGGGATTTCTAAGGGTAAGCAACTGTCAAATATAGAGGAGGCAAGCACTTTGTATGGTGCTTGCCTCCTCTGTTATGTATTAGTTGACAATCGTTATGTCAGTGTCAAATCCTAAGGAATTACTCTTCCCATAGGTTAGAGCGATAGGATGCAGCCTGGATGTCTTCTTCATTGTTTGTGGTATAACCCTTAGAACAGAAAGACAAAGACACATCCATCAGGGATGAGGTTTCCACCTCAACAACAATCATTGTAGGACGAATATATTTTTTCATAAGAGTATTCTTTTTTATTTAACCAATACCGATTTACCATTCACGATATAAAGGCCACGCTTTACCTGTTGTACTTGTTTACCTGTCATGTCATAGACAACAGGGGCGTCGTTACAAGTCTCAATACATTCTTCAGACAGACCAGTAACGTAATTATCAAATTCCTCCAACGTAACGCGGAGTTCGGCGGCACTGGATTCGCCTCCTTCATATTGTATCAAAGCTGGATTTACGACGACATACGCCTTAAATGCAGGCATAAATTGACCCGTGTACTGCATGAAGCAGGCTCCCTTGGTCAAGATGAATGGTTTCAGGACATCTTTATAAATGGCGCCCCAGCCGGGATTAATTGATGCGAAGTCTTGGACATATCCAATTCCTTCAAGCGATAAGCAGTTACACCTTCTGGCACAGCGGCATGCCATGGCAAGCAAAGTGTTCCGAAGCCCGAATCTCCAATCGTTAATGAATGGTCGGCAATTTTCGTTCTGTAACCAGTCAGGCCACAAGTTATCTTCAGCGAATAGATTCGTGCACCATTGGAAGCCTGCAAAAAGAAAGAATTCTGTTCAACTGTAGGTACAAACTCGGCGACACTTCCATGAAGATCATTTACGATGACTTGGTTCGTGGTCTCGTTAGCAGCGGTACGCAAATACAAAGAGCCCGTATAAACATATTTTACAGAAGACTCTTTGGCATAAGAGACTACACCCACCGTCACCTTTGTGATAGTGCGCGGAGCTTGGAAATATATATAAGAATCATGCGTTTGACCACCGACCACGTTACCAATACAAAACTTATCTTCACCATACTCGGCAGCATTCCTCATTCCCTTGAATTGCCAATCGACACGACCGCCTACTGAAAAGTCTGTATAACGAGCAATGGCATCCGAATCCCATTCACAATCAGGTAGCTTGGCAATCATACTAGTGGTCAATTTATAGTTCAATGGCTCAGCAAAAACGGCATAATAGTTGATATCGGCATTACCCATCTTAGCAGAGGTCACCATCGCAGGAACTGCATCCTGCGGCTCTGTCAATTCGGTCGTACTCCAACCGACCAACTCAAACTCGTCGTTAATAGTCTGGTCATCTTCAGGGAACTCGATGTCTGCACCCTCTTCGAAGGTGTCTGTATGAAAATTGACTCCATTAATAAAAAACTTGACCGTGTGTGTTTCAGCCCAAAGTGCAGTCGTGCCCACACAACATAGGCATAACGCACCATACGTCAATAGTCGTTTCATCATAAATAAAATAATTATTATTAAAATAGAAATTTACCAAACTGAGTAATCTAATCAAAGGAGCCTATCCAATAACTTCATCTTAAAATAGCCGATCAATGAAACCAAAAGGTCTATTAAGTTTTAGTCAATGAAATAACCACAAAAAATAGGCAATTCTACTCCTATGCGGTTGCAAATATAAACAGAAAAGTAATTAGTCGGTCAGTTTTTAGTAAAAAAAAATAACTCAATTCCCAAAAATATATCGAATTGCTATGTCTATAATAACTTATGGGTCAATAAGTAAGGCCCTATACCCCTGCTCTGTCTTCGGGAAAGCTCCCCGCGATTTTCAATGCCGGTATCATATTGAGCGCCACTATCAATAAGCCGAGTACGACGAACCACCCGTTTATCTCTATCAAACTGTAGCTTCGATAAAGTATTAACACACTGATGGGCAGACAGATAACACTCGTTATCAATGCAGGAATGTACCGCCGTATCAACAACGCCTGGCCGATGTGCATCACATAGTGAGCCGCGAGTCCAACGAAACCTCCAAACCAGATGTTCCAGCACAAGGAATTGTCGAAATGCAAGGCCACAAGTGCCAGAACGGTAAACACAACCAGTTCCTCCATGACCGCCAGGGCAAACCCTTCGGTCGTGAACCGCCTCAACCTTTTATACAGAAAGGGATACCGCCTTTGCAGCATGTCGGCGTTCCGATTGACGAAACGCTTCATGCCAATAATCTCTTCCAAATCATGGAAGATGAACAACAACGGAAAGGCAAGAGCAAAGATATTCAACATTTCATTTCCAATTCATTAGCAAGCACATCGAGCCACCCGATTCATTAATCGCAGGTCGCATCGGATTAGTAGTCCTCGTCTCTGAAAGAATGAGCGAGTCAAGAGAACCAATTCTGTACCTCTGAAGTGGTCTACTCCCATTCTCCCTTTCATGGCAAATATACTAACTTTTTCGCCTAATCCAAAAAATTAGTATGAATTTTCGGATTATAATCCAAAAAATCAGTATTATTTTCCGGATTAGGGACTTTTTGAGGCTATTTAATCAATCTGGGGAACTCTGATTCTTGGGAACCTGACTACTGAACTTTTGCTAATAATCTTTTCTGTTGGATTATATAAAATCGGCAATAAATCGAGTTTATTGCCGATTTTATATTTATTTCTTTTGCCTTTTCTTTTGCCTTTTCTTCACTATCAAAATTTCATCGATTAGGACTCTTCCCTTTTCATTATAGTTCCTACAATTATATTTAGAAGTTGAAGTAGCATCAATATCTATTATATTATTCCAGTATTGGCCTTCCAACAATGGGAAGCCTGGATCCAAGCAAAACAACTGAACATGATTATCAATTTTCTCATACCCGATTGCCACAACCATATGACCACTTGTCGGACGTAAAAATTTAATTTCTACTGCATTATTATTATCTAATGCATCTATGATATTCTTGATAAGCGGTCCATTTTCGAGGCTGTGATATTCTGTTTGGATTTCTTTTAGGAAAGCATGGTTTAGTTCATCTCTAAGTTGGCTAATATAATATCCTTCCAACACCATTCCGTTCTTATTCAGGAAATGATTAACTAACCGTCCTTTAGAAAAACGTTTATCATGTTTTGTAGCCAATGACGTTACGTCTGCTCGCTTAATCGCTCTACAAATGATTAAGCACATCATCAAACTATAAACGGCACATGCTCCATCCATTGAACCTTGTTGCAAATGAACTAATTGCTTGGTTCCTTTGACTACAAGGCCAGTTTTATCCAAACATAATTTATCAATTATCTTTATCATAAGTATTTATTTTGCAATTGCGGAATTCCTCGATTCAAGAGAGTTTTTAACTTGCTTGTACAGCTCAACCTTTACATCTGAGGAAATAGCATTGCCATGTGGGAATGGTATGTTGAAAAACACAGTATCACATCCATTTATCAACTTCCCGAGATTTCCGTACTCTACACCTTCCTTTCCAAGAAAATTTTTAACGAAGTGCTTTATAACTTTACTATGAAGAAGGATTACCACTTTAGGTTCATATTCTAAAATGGTTTGCTTAAGGTCAATGCAATTCTTCGTTGTTGGTTTTACAACAGAACTATTACTTTCTGCCAAGAAGTTGACAAGGTCTGTTATGCCATACTCCCAATGATTTGCATTTATAGCAGAATTACCGAAAACCTGTTCATCCGCAACATTCATATCCACAGGCTTTGTTATCAATCCTGCGCTATATAGTTGATTCCAAAACGCTGGATTTGTGGAAAAATAGTGTCCTTTCTTGCTGGATGTGTTTGCAGGGTTCAAACCCACAAACAAAATATCTAATCCACGTCTTAAAAATGGATAGACCATAGTAGTTAGGTTTTAAGATTATTAAATGAACATACATCATCACATGGACGCTCTAACCGTTGCATTATCTTCTTTGGAGAAAGTTGCGAAATTTCGAAAGCGAAGATAACGACGTTGTAGCGTCTTTTGAATAATAATAAAATCAAGGAGTTGTCCCACCGCTGTGGCTCATTGATGGTGCAAATATACAAACTAAATTGTAATGTTGCAACACATTAGGGGCAAAAAGTGCGGAAAAACAGGAAATAGTGGCAAAAGCAACATAATCGCCCTTCCCTCGACCCACTTATGCCGCCCTCTCCTTTCTCTTGACCAAACATCGACCTTCTGCCTTTTTTCTCCCTTTTAAAGGTAGCAAGAAGGGAGAAACACTATAGAAGGACAACGCAAACATCAAGGGAGCATAAGAAGGTCAAGACGGAGTGCATTATCGAGAGAAACATAATCCACTCACGCAACGCATTCCCTCATAAAAGTGGCAGAAACCGAGATTATTCCCTCATAAAAGTGGCAGAAACAGGCCAACATTCCCACTTAAAAGTGGCAAAGTAGAAGGCTAAACGATTGATAAACAACAATAAAGTAGAAAATAAAGATTTACGACCTTGAAGTATAGCATTTCCACAGTCCCAGGAAGGCCCAAGTGAGACCGAGGATGATGAGTTCCAAAAGAACGGTTTCAAAGAGAGAGGGATAGAACTCGACACGTCCGCCGACGAGCCAGAGTTCGGCACGGCTGACCCAATGCGCCACCTGAAAGACCCACCAGGAGAGTGCCTCAACAGGCAGGGAGAGCCAATGGTAGAGCGTCTCGCCGAAGAGGGGAAACATGCCCCAAGAGGCTGGTACAGAGAGCAATGCGAGGAGAGAATAGATGAGCAATGCCAACAGGGGAACCACCAGAAAACCTTGCACCCATCCCAGGAGAGGAAGGTGGTGGAAATAGTAGGCCACAAGGGGAAGCGTGAAGAGTTGGGCAGAGAAGGTGAGCCAGAAAAGCGACGTCACAGGATAGAGCCGTTCGTCCAACGTCTTGGAGTGTTGATGACGCGGTCGGTGAGGATAGGTCAACAAAGGTCGGAAAGCAAAGATACCTGCCGTGGCAGCAAAACTGAGTTGGAAACCGACGTCGCCCAGCAACATCGGGTCGTAGCAGAGCATGATCAATGCCGCCGTGGCAAGGTTCTCCCACGACCAACTCTCAATCAGGAAGAAAGGTGAAATCTGGGCTATAGAGATAAGGATAGCGGCACGCACCGCCGAAGGGGGAAAGCCGATCATCCAGACATAGAGCCAAAGGAGGACGAGCGTCAGCATCCGGAGGACATCATTCCAGGGCTGGGCATTCCACCCGAAATAGTAAGGTATGAGTAAAAGTCGGCGAAAGAGGAAAAGCAACAGCCCCCACAACAGACCGATGTGCAGACCCGACACAGCCAGGAGGTGACTCATGCCGGCGTCACGGATGTCGTGCATCGCCTCGGTCGAGAAGAGAGACCTATCGCCACAGAGAAGGCCTGCCGCCAGACTTTCAGCATCTGGTGACAGGCCTGCTGAGGTACTCGTGCATGTTGGCAGCAGCACGACGGCCGTCGCCCATAGCGAGGATGACGGTTGCACCGCCGCGGACGATATCGCCACCAGCAAAGACATCCTTGACAGCCGACTGCATGGTCTCGTCGCCAACGACGATGGTGCCCTTCTTGGAGATCTCCAAGCCCTTGAAGTTGCTTGGGATGATTGGGTTAGGCGATACGCCGATAGCCACGATAACGAGGTCGGCAGGAATGGTCTCGGTCTTGCCCTCGACAGGCACAGGAGAACGACGACCCGAAGCATCTGGTTCACCCAGCTCCATGACCTGAAGAACAGCCTCGCAGACACGGCCGTTCTCGTCGGAGTGATATTCGATTGGGTTGTGCAGAACGTGGAAGTCGATGCCCTCCTCCATAGCGTGATGAACCTCCTCGGCACGAGCTGGGAGTTCGTCAAGGCCACGACGATAGACCAAAGTGACGGTCTCGGCACCCATACGCTTAGCGGTACGGGCAGAGTCCATGGCGGTGTTACCGCCACCGCAGACGACGACGTTCTTGCCCTTGAGGACAGGAGTATCGAAGCCCTGACCACGACCGGCACCCATCAGGTTGATACGGGTGAGGTACTCGTTGGACGACATGACGCCGATGGCGTTCTCGCCAGGAATATTCATGAAACGAGGCAGACCAGCGCCCGAACCGACGAAGATACCGTCGAAGCCCATCTCGTGGAGTTGCTCGTAGCTAACTGTCTTACCGACAATGACATCGGCCTGGAAGTTGACACCCATCTTGCGGAGAGTATCGATCTCGGCCTCGACCACATTGTTGGGGAGACGGAACTCAGGAATACCATACTTGAGTACGCCGCCAATCTCGTGGAGAGCCTCGAAGACCGTGACTTCGTAGCCTAACTTGATCATGTCGGCCGAGAAAGCCAAGCCCGAAGGACCGGAACCAACGACACAGACCTTCTTGCCATTCTTAGGCGCACAAGCAGGAACCTGCATCTTGCCCGACTCACGCTCGTAGTCGGCAGCAAAGCGCTCCAAGTAACCGATGGCGACAGGCTTCTGGTTCATCTTGAGCTTGATACACTGGCCCTCGCACTGCTTCTCCTGGGGGCAGACACGACCGCAGACAGCAGGCAGCGAAGAGGTCTTCTTGATGGTCGAGATGACCTCGGCAAACTCACCCTTCTCGATGTGCTTGACGAAAGTAGGGATGTTGATGCCGACAGGGCAACCCTTCATACAAGAGGGATCGGCACAGTCCAGACAACGTTGTGCCTCGCACATAGCCATCTCCTTGGTGAGACCCTGCTGAACCTCTTCGGTGAAGGTGGTGACACGATATTCGGGAGTGAGTTCGGGCATCTTGACACGCTCGATGGCGGCACGCTCCTTGGGACTCATCTTCTTGCGCAATTCCTCACGCCATGGCTCATTGCGCAGAGCCTGTATTTCTTCTTTTGTCATAGTCGTAAGTGATTTATTTTGAAAGGTTAGCAAGAGCTTCAGTCTCTTCGGCCTTATAAGCCTTCATACGCATCATCATCTCGTCGAAGTTGACCTGATGGGCATCGAACTCAGGACCATCGACACAGACGAACTTGGTCTTGTCGCCCACGGTGACACGGCAGGCGCCGCACATACCCGTGCCATCGACCATGATGGTGTTGAGGCTGACGATGGTAGGAACGTTGTACTTGAGAGTCAAGAGGCTGACGAACTTCATCATGATGGTTGGACCGATACAAACGACCTTGTCCACCTTCTCACGCTGGATGACCTGCTCCACGCCGACGGTGATGACACCCTTCTGACCATAAGAGCCATCGTCGGTCATGATGATGACCTCGTCACTGTTGGCGCGCATCTCCTCTTCGAGGATAATCAGATCCTTGGTACGGGCAGCCAGGACAACGATAACCTTGTTGCCTGCCTCGTGCATGGCCTTGACGATAGGGAGCAACGGAGCCACACCTACACCACCACCACAGCAGATGACGGTGCCATACTTCTGAATATCAGTGGCATGACCCAGAGGACCAACCACATCGGCCAACTCATCGCCCACCTGGAGAGCGTTGATGCGAGTTGAACTTGCACCGACAGCCTGAACCACCAAAGTAATGGTACCTTTGGCAATGTCGGCATCAGCAATAGTCAGTGGGATACGTTCACCTTTTTCGTCCAGACGGACAATAACGAAATGTCCTGCCTTGCGGCTACGAGCAATGAGAGGAGCCTCTACTTCGAGGCAAGCCACCTTCTCAGAGAACATTTTCTTACTAACAATCTTGTACATCTTAATATAATAGGTTTATATACAAAAAATATTCATTATAACACAACTCTAACGAGTCATCGAATACCTTGTCACAACTGAAAATCAAATTTATTGGCTGCAAAGTTAACTATTTCTGTGCAAAAACCAAAACTTTTCAGTAAAAAAACGGAGATTTTGATAAATATTCACCTTTTTTATATCACAATTCACAATTTGTTATTATATTTGCAACATAAATGTATATATTCGGGAAGCCGAAAAATTACATACTGCCAACAAAGAGTCCGTTATTTTATCAAAAAAGAAAGCAAAAAGGAGAAACAAATTTACTTTTTGTCAGTAAAACGAGCAACAAATAGCGGCTTATTTACACAGAATGCTCATGAAAAAAGTTCTGTATTCATTTTTAGCGATCCTGCTGCTATTGGTCATCTCCACTCTTGCGATGGGTTACAAGATGGCCAAGGTTGCTACGGTGCCCGACTATAATTACGGACAGAACTACGACACCGCCTTCGCCATGGTCTATCGGGCCTATCCAGAAATGAAGCCTTGGTACGACAGCCTGGTAGAAAACGGATTCGTGAGAGACACCTTCCTGACCAACGCCGAGGGTCTGCGACTGCACGGCATCCTCATGGAACATCCTGAGACAGACAGCATTCCAGTGACCAGTGCGGTGATGCTCATTCATGGTTACTGTGACGATGCCCCTGTCATGATGCGCTACACCTATTGCGACTACGAGGTATTGCACCAAAATGTCTTTCTGCCCGAAAGAAGATGGTGCGGCAAGAGTGAAGGAGACCACATCACCTTCGGGCACCTTGACAGTCAGGATA
>CACYQQ010000186.1 GCA_902776605.1 uncultured Bacteroidales bacterium
ATTCACCATCGTCATGGAGGTGGATGAGGACGACGAGGACGATGAAGAGGAAACCGAGATCAAGGGTGCAGGTGCCTGCGCTGCTGCCGACGAGACACTCTACAACATGCTGAAGGACCTCCGCAAGAAGGTTGCCAAGCGCTTGGAGTTGCCTCCGTACGTCATCTTCCAGGACCCGTCGCTGGAGGCCATGGCCACCACCTACCCGATCACCATCGAGGAACTCCAGAACATCCCTGGCGTGGGTGCCGGCAAGGCAAAGCGCTTCGGCGAGGAGTTCTGCGCCCTCATCAAGCGCCACGTCGAGGAGAACGAGATTGAACGTCCCGAAGACCTGCGCGTGCGTACCATCGCCAACAAGTCGAAGATCAAGGTGTCCATCATCCAGGCCATCGACCGCAAGATTGCCTTGGACGAACTCGCACAGAGTTACAATATGGACTTCTCCGAGTTGCTGGACGAACTGGAGACCATCATCGCATCGGGCACCAGCATCGACATCAACTACTTCCTTGAGGAGATCTTGGACGAGGATTCCATTCAGGAGATCTTTGACTTCTTCAAGGAGGAGCAGAACAACAACATCGAGGAGGCCTACAAGGAGTTCGGCAAGGACTACAAGGAGGAGGAAATCCGACTGGTGCGCATTAAGTTCTTAAGTGAAGTAGCTAACTAAATACCCCCCTCTAACTCCCCCGAGGGGGAGAAACTATCCCGAACGGACAAACTCCTCCCCTCGGGGAGGTCCTCGCAGCACCAAAGGAGGGTTGATAACCCTCCGCGAGAAGACGAGGCTTTAGCCGAGGGACGGGAAGGGGTCATTAAATAATTCTATGGCAAATAATTTGGTAATCGTGGAGTCTCCTGCCAAGGCAAAGACTATTGAGAAGTTCCTTGGCTCGGACTATAAAGTGACATCAAGCTACGGGCACATCCGTGACCTGAAGAAGCATGATTTCAGCATCGACATAAATAATAAATTCCAACCGATATACGAGATTCCTTCGGACAAGCAACAGTTGGTCGATGACCTCCGCAAGGAGGCAAAGAAAGCCGACCTGGTGTGGCTCGCATCCGATGAGGACCGCGAGGGAGAAGCTATCAGCTGGCATCTTTATGAAGTGCTCGGGTTGACGCCCGAGAAGACGCGCCGCATCGTGTTCCACGAGATTACCAAGACGGCCATTCTGAATGCCATCAAGACCCCCCGCACCATCGACCAGCACCTGGTGAACGCCCAAACGGCACGCCGTGTGTTGGACCGTATCGTCGGCTTTGAACTCTCGCCCGTGTTGTGGCGCAAGGTGAAGCCTGCCCTATCGGCTGGACGTGTGCAGAGTGTGGCTGTCCGCCTCATCGTGGACCGCGAACGCGAGATTGAGAAGTTCAAGAGCGAGGAGAGCTACCGCGTGGTGGGCACCTTCGCCACCAAGGATGCCAAGGGTCAGGTGGTGCTCTTCAACGCCGAGTTGAGCCAGCGCTTCAAGACGCAAACCGAGGCCGAGGATTTCCTCAACGCCCTGAAGAAGGCATCGTTTGCCGTGAGCAGCGTCACCCAGAAGCCGCTCCGACGCCAGCCAGCGCCTCCGTTCACTACCTCTACGCTCCAGCAGGAGGCTGCACGCAAGTTGCACTTCAGCGTCACCCAGACGATGAGCATCGCCCAGCGTCTGTACGAAGCCGGTCAGATCACCTACATGCGTACCGATAGCGTCAACCTCTCGACCTTCTGTCTGGAGGCCGCCAAGGAGCACATCACGGCCACCATGGGCGCCAACTACCTGGAGACGCGCAACTACACCACCCACACCAAAGGTGCCCAGGAGGCACACGAAGCCATCCGTCCTACCTATCTGGACCAGACGCAGATTGACGGTACTCCTGTCGAGAAGCGCCTCTACGAACTGATTTGGAAGCGTACCATCGCCAGCCAGATGGCCGATGCACAAATCGAGAAGACCGTGGTGGATATTGCCCTGAACGGCGTCGATGCCAAGTATGCCGACCTGCGTTTCACCTCGACGGGCGAAGTCATCAAGTTCGACGGCTTCCTGAAGGTCTATATGGAGTCGAACGACAATGACGATGAACCATCGGACGACGACAACACCTCGCGTCTGCCTGCCTTGGCCGAGGGCGAAGTGCTCCAATTGGATGGTGCCGAAGCCATCCAGCGCTTCAGCCAGCATCCCCAGCGCTACAACGAGGCAAGTTTGGTGAAGAAGATGGAGGAACTGGAGATTGGCCGTCCTTCGACCTACGCTCCTACCATCAGCACCATCCAGCAACGCGAATATGTGGAGAAGAGCGACCGCCCTGCCGAAAAGTGCGAAATCACGCACATCTACCTGAAGCAGGATGGTACAATCACGAAATCGACCGTCGAGGAGACTACCTCCAACGACCGTGGCAAGTTGGTACCGACCGACATCGGCATGGTGGTGAACGACTATCTGGCTGAGCACTTCCCACAGATCATGAACTACGACTTCACGGCTACCGTTGAGGAGGAATTCGATAAGATTGCCGACGGAGAACTGGAGTGGACCAACTGCATCGGTTCGTTCTACGAGATGTTCCACCCGCTGGTGGTTGAATCCATCGAGGAGCGCATGGAGAAGAAAGCCGGCGAGCGCGTGCTTGGCACCGACCCCAAGACGGGTTACACCATCTCGGTCAAGATCAGCCGCTATGGTCCAGTCGTACAGATTGGCACCCAGAGCGAGACGGCTCACCCACAATTTGCCTCCCTCCAGAAGGGCATGAGCATGAACACCATCACGTTGGAGGAGGCCTTGAAACTCTTCCAGTTGCCCAAGACGCTGGGCGATTTTGAGGGGGCTCCGCTCACCGTAGCTGTGGGTCGCTTCGGTCCTTACATCCAGAACCAAGGCAAGTACTACTCCCTCCCGAAGGGTATCAACCCCTTGGACATCGAGTTGAAGGATGCTATACACATCATCGAAGAGAAACGCCAGGAGGACAGCAAGAAGTTGATGCGCACCTTCGAGGAAGACCCAGAACTCCAGATGCTGAACGGACGCTTCGGTCCTTACCTCTCGAAGAAAGGCAAGAACTACCGTCTGCCTCACAACAAGGACTT
Organism: uncultured Bacteroidales bacterium; assembly: GCA_902776605.1. Classification (GTDB taxonomy): domain Bacteria; phylum Bacteroidota; class Bacteroidia; order Bacteroidales; family UBA3663; genus Liminaster. The sequence continues at coordinate 3,104 of CACYQQ010000186.1, forward strand.
GGAGACAATCACTTATGCCGAATGTCTGGCCATCATCGCCACGGCCGAGAAGGTTGCCGAAAAGAAGAAAGCAAGTAAGTAATGAATCTGACGCGTTTCGTATATAAACTGGCGTTTGAACGCCGCTACAGGCAGATTCAACGTTATGGGACACATTCAACTGAGTTGCAGCAGATGCAGCTCAGTTGGTTGCTGAATAGGGGTGCACGCACCAAGTACTTCCGCGAGAACCATTACGATGCCACGATCGAGGGTTTTGCGAAGTCGGTACCCGTGTTGACCTACGACCAGATCAAGCCCTATATCCAACGTATGCAGCAAGGCGAGGAGGATGTGCTCTGGCCAGGATTATGCCAATGGTTCGCCAAGTCATCGGGCACTACGTCGGACAAGTCGAAGTACATCCCTGTAACGGACGATGCGTTGAAGCTCACCCACATGCGTGGTGGCACGGATGCCATGGTCATCTACCTGGCACTCAATCCCGAGTCGCGTGTCATGTCGGGCAAAGGACTCATCCTGGGCGGTTCTTTTGCCAACGAGGTGCATCCCAAGGGCATCAAGGCAGGCGACCTCTCGGCTACGCTGATACAGAACGTCACCCCCTTTGTCAACTTCATCCGCACTCCGAGCAAGGAGATTGCCCTGATGTCCGAGTGGGAGGCGAAACTGAAGGCTTTGACCCAATCGACACAAGACGTCAATGTGACTTCGCTCTCGGGTGTCCCTTCGTGGATGATGGGCGTATTGAAAGAGGTATTGAAGTCGAAGGGTGCCAAAGACGTGACCGAAGTGTGGCCCAACCTGGAGGTGTTCTTCCACGGGGGCATCGCCTTCACTCCCTATCGTCAGCAATATGAGCAACTCATCCCCAGCCAGAAGATGCACTATCTGGAGACGTACAATGCCTCGGAGGGCTTCTTCGGTTTGCAATCGTCGTGGGACGACCATGCCATGCAGCTCATCATCGACAACCGCACCTACTACGAGTTCATCCCGATGGACAAGTACGATGAGTCGAACCCCAACTTGGGAGACTTTGCGGTACCGCTCAAGGATGTTGAGATTGGCGTCAACTACGCCATGGTCATCTCTACCCCTGGACTTTGGCGATACATCATTGGCGATACGGTACGCTTCACGCAACGGAACCCCTACAAGTTCGTCATCACGGGTCGCACTAAGGCGTTCATCAATGCCTTCGGCGAGGAACTGATGGTGAGCAATGCGGACGAGGCATTGGCCCTAACCTGCCAGGCATTGGGATGCGAGATTGCCGACTATACGGCTGCTCCTACTTTTGCCAAGCTCCCCTCGACCGAAAATGGCGAGAAACCGACCTCCTCATTAGACGAACCGCAGGAATCGAAGGGCCACCACACCTGGGTCATCGAATTTGTCCAAGCGCCTGACGATATCGAAGCATTTGCCGACCTGTTGGACCTAAACCTCCAGAAAGTGAACTCCGACTATGAGGCCAAGCGCTACAAGGGCATCTTCCTCTCCCGACTGGAACTTCACTCCGCTCCCACCGGCACCTTCAACGAATGGCTCCGTCAGAAAAAGGGCAAGTTGGGTGGCCAAATCAAGATTCCACGGTTGAGCAACTCCCGCCAGTTCGTCGAGGAACTGATGGAGATGATGGAAGAAGGAGTTAGCAGGAGTTAATGCTTCGCCTATGGAGTTAATGCATCGTCTATGGAGTTAACAGGAGTTAATGGAAGTTATCGCTTCGCTCAAGGAGTTAACAGACGTTACAACTGGAGGGCGAAAAGCATTTTGGACAGCTCCAACATTCGTCCGTTAACTCCACAGCCATTGGGCTGTTATCTCCCGTTAACTCCCATTAACTCCCAATAGCTCCCCTTAACTACAAGTAATCCCCGATGGCTATCGGGCCATCGACCATTAATAATTATTCGACAGCCTCCTGATGGTGCTCTTTTTCATTAAAAAGGGATTGCCTG
>CACYQQ010000187.1 GCA_902776605.1 uncultured Bacteroidales bacterium
CCTTGTGCATGGCCTGACGACCGGCGAACTGTACGTCCACCTCGACGTTCTGGGCATTGTCATTACGATAGTTGAAAGTGACGGTACCGTCTGGGTTTGTAACGGTGGCGGCAGGTTCTTGGACCTGTTTGCCTTTTTGAGAAGAGCAAGCACTGCACACCAATGCTGCTGTGATCCAATAAAGGTAATGTCTCATAATCTCTACATGTAAATATGATTGAGCGTTCACCCTATGGTTAGGGTTTTACTATAAGGTGTTTTCAAGAGTTTCTTTTGCGCTACAAACTTAGATTATTTTTTGCAGACGTTAATTGAAGTGCGCAAATTTGGCTGTTTTTGCACAATTTTTGTCGAATATAAAGCTGCTTTTGCTAAATGAAGTTGTCAAAAATAAGGCTTGTGCAACTTGTTACACCGATGGGACGATGATGTCGTTGGTTGGGATTTTTGCCCAATTGAAATAGGGCAGGAGATCCTGTGCCGAAGTGGGAACCGGTTCTGGAAGCAATCCACCATAATAAGCAATGTGACCCAACAACTCGGGAGCGGTGTATCGGGAGCGGAGAATACCCATGTGCAGAGATAGGTCGCGCTTGCACAGACGTTGACCCGACTCGTTGCAGAGCAAAGGTATATGGGCAAAGGTAGGTGCCTGGAAACCAAGCAGTTCGTAGAGGTAAAGTTGTTGAGGCACAGAGAGAAGGAGGTCGCGACCACGTACCACCTCGGTGACTCCCATCAAGGCATCGTCCACCACCACCGCCAGTTGGTAAGCCCAGGCACCATCGGAGCGTCGCAGGATGAAGTCTCCGCAACTCTGAGCGAGGTTGACATGCTGTTTGCCGTAGTGAAGGTCAATGAATTGGATGTCGCGGTCGGGCACCTGGAGCCGAATGGCAGGAGCGTGAGGACAGGCCGCTGCCCGTTGTGCCAACCACTCTTGTTTGGCGCGTGTGCCGTCGGGACGACAAGTGCCCTGATAGACGATGCGGCCGTCACTCTCGTGCGGTGCTTGGGTAGCGAGGATGTCGGCGCGACTGCAATAGCAAGGGTAGGTGAGACCGAGGTCGGCGAGGCGTTTCAGGTACACTTCGTAGATGTCATAACGTTGACTCTGAACGTATTCGGGGTCCTCCACACCGCCGGCATCCCACTCCAAACCTAACCAGCGGAGGTCGTCTTCCAACTGCTCGGCATACTCCCGTTTGCAGCGTTGCGGGTCGAGGTCTTCGATGCGCAAAATCCACTCTCCGCCTTGACTGCGGGCCGACAACCACGAAATCAGTGCACTATAGACATTGCCTAAGTGCATACGACCGGATGGAGAGGGGGCAAAACGGGACAGCAAAACGAATGAAAAATTAAAAGTGAAAAATGTTAACTGGCGAAAAATGTGGCTTAATTGATGGCATTCAGCTTATCCGAGACATCCGGATTATCGGCCTTATTAAATCTCTGCAAGGCAAAGATATTGGCCAGGATGGTGCCCGAAATGCTGTGGTAGGCACATGAGATGGCGCAAGGGAGGACGGCCAAGGGGTCGAAGAATTGCGGTGCCAGGTTGGTGGCAAGACCGGCATTCTGCATACCCACCTCGATGCTGATGGTGCGCCGCTTGGCGGTATCGAAGTGTGCAATTTTGCCAATCAGATAGCCCAAGATGTAACCTAACGTGTTGTGACAGAAGACGACAGCCAAGGTGAGACCCAACAGCGACCAACCGTTGCCAGCCAGTTGGAGGTTGGGGAGGGCGGCGCGGACGGCATTGCCGACGATGAACGAGAGGCAGAGTACCGAGATGCCAGGCATGCAGGATTGGATGTCCTTGAAGTTCTGACGATGGCCGAAAAGGTAGTTGAACAGACAACCCACGGCAACAGGCAACAGTGTGACTATCAGGATGTTCTGGAACATGCCCCAGGCATCGACGGCAATCTCTTCGCCCGCCAGCCAATAGACCATGAGGGGGGTGACAACCGGCGCCAGGAGGGTGCTGACAGTAGTCATACCTACCGAGAAAGCAACGTCGCCCTTGCAGAGAAACGACATGATGTTGCTCGACACGCCGCCTGGGCAACAACCTACCAGGATGATGCCGATGCTGAGTTCGGGCGAGAGGTGGAAGACCTTGGTCAACCCGTATGCCACAAAAGGCATCACAGTGAACTGCGCCAACGTGCCGAGACAGATGTCCAACGGACGTTGCAGCAGGATGCGGAAGTCGTTGGCCGACAGGGTGCAACCCATCGTAAGCATGATGATGCCCAAGATGATGTTGGCCAATCCGTACTCCTTGACCCAATAGAAAGTGTCGGGCCAAATGGCTGCCAATATGGCTGCCAAGATAACTACAGCCGAGGTGTAATGCCCCATTAAGTGACTGATAGCTTGAAAGAATCGAAGCATGGCGAAGTCTGTTGTTTGGTACAATTTGCTGGCAAAGATAGTGAAAAATAGGATAAGATGTTTGAAATTGTGACCTAAAAAATGGTTTTTAGTGGCTTTTCTTTGTTATGTAAATAAATATTAGTAACTTTGTGCCGCAATTTTTTAGGAGACACTATATAAAGTGTAATAATTATTTATTTTTAATGAGAAAAACATCCGCCAGTTCTGCGGAGGCTCCTGTAACAGAGGAAAAGAGTGTTGCAAAACGTGCACCTCGTTCCCGTAAGAAGGTTGAAGCCCCTCAGAACGAAGAAAAAGTCGAGGATGTGGCCAGCGAAGTTGCAGCCCCTGAAAAACCCAAGGAGGCGCCCGCAGCAGAGACCCCCAAGACTGAACCTGAGACTAAGAATCGAGTAAAAAACACAGTCATCCCACCTATGCCCCGCAATCTGGTGGTGCGCGACATCGTCGATCTATGGAACGCGCGCATCCCGTTGCTGAACGACCAACAGATTCAGCAGTTGACCTTGCAGGAGGCACAAGAGCGACACCTGCTCTTCGAGGCCATTTTGGCACAAGTATTGGACTATGACATTGTCCTGAGCGACACCAACATCTGGTTGGAACTGCTCGTCGGTCATACCTCCAGCCATAGCGACCCGAAGGTGAATGCACGACTGATGTTCGAGCGCCAATTGGAGTTCATCTCGAAGTTAATGAAGAAGAAAGGTGGCCGTTTCGTCATCATGGCCGAGACCTATGAGGAGATTGACCGCTTCGCCTCCATGCAGGAGCCTACCAACTATCAGGAGGCCGACTGGGAGGACCCTGCCCTGTGCCGCAACGTGTCGGCGCGCTTGGCTAAACGTCTCATTATGAGCCAGCAACGCGAGAACCGTCTGCGCATCGAGGGCGTCACCAGCGAGTCGCATCATGCTTCGTTTGCCGACCCTGCCATCATCCGCCGCGTCGTCGAATACTTTGCCGCTGGCCGTAAGGTGTTGGTCATGACCAACGATGCCTCGGTAGCCATCCGCTCGATGGGTATGTGCGATGACCTGCAACGCATCAACAAGATTGATGACGCTACCTGGGACAAGCAGTATGCACCGCTTCGTCCAATGGCCATCACCATGGACGACCTCAAGCAGTTGGACAACTACACCCGCCAGTACCACTTCCTGCAATCGGCAGCCGGTGTGAGCTGGATGCAGGACCTCAAGCCACAGGAACCTCGAGAGTCGTTCCCTCCGATGCAGTTGGACGAGAACGCTTTCCGTCCGGGCGACAAGCACGAACGTCGCAGTGACCGTGAGGACCGTGCCAAGTTGGAGCAGCAGAAAGCCCAGCGCCAGCAGGAGCAACAGAAGATGGAGCAGCAGCGCCAGCAACTCAAGGCCGAACAGCAGAAGATGGAGCAGTTGCGCCAACAGATGAAAGCCGAGCAGCAGAAGATGGAACAGCAGCGCCAGCAGTTCAAGGCCGAGCAGCAGAAGGCCGAACAACGTCGTCAGCAGCAGAAGGCCGAACAACGTCAGCAGGCTCAGCAGACCTTCGTGGAGCGCCAGCAGCCCGCCGTCGTCGAACAGCCTATCGCCGAGGCTCCCGTTGAGCAGCCAGTAGAAATGGTTGTGACCGAGAACAATGCTCCTGTCGTAGCCCCTGTCGTTGCTCCAGAGCCAGAACGCAAAGCCGCTCCCAAGCATCGCAAGGCAGCCGAACCAGCACCCGCTGAGGCTCAGCCCGTTGCCGAAGCAGCAGCACCAGCAGAGGCCGAAGCACCTGCCGCTCCTGCTACCGAGCTTCCAGGTTTCTCGCCCGAGGATATGGAACTCCTCTCGTCGGCCCCTAAGAAACGCACCCACCGTGGCGGCCGCCGTCGTGGCAGCAATGGCAAGAGCGCCTCTTGATTATTTTCGACTCTAACGATATGCCCAATCATCTTTCCGGATGGTTGGGCTTTTTGTCGCCCGATTATGTACTGATAGGGCAATCATCGGGCTAATAGACATTTTGAGGGATGAGATACTCTGATTGGCTTGCGATAACGCCTCTTCGGTCGCTTTTCCAAAAATGACTTGACTCGGATGGAAGAAGCGTGTCGCGGGGCAGGATGAACGACCGTCGTCGTAACGGAGTTGCGTTCTTTTTCCGTTCTTTTTGCTTTCTTTTTTGGTTCTTTTTCGTTCTTTTCAAAGAAGGCAATGTGGAGGGTGGAAAATAGAGCCAACCTTGCACCTGTTTTGACAGTGCGTAATGGCAAGGCAGGGTGAAGCGTTTCTCCGAACTTGAGGAATGGTGCTGCCAACGCTTCGTGGCGATTGTGGCGAACGTAGTGATTGTTGCGATTGTAGTGATTGTTGCGATTGTAACGATTGTAACGTGCGTATCGTTTGGTCGTTTATTTGGTAAAATAAAAGAAAAAGCGTATCTTTGCAGCGCCTTAGAAGGAGTCGCCGAGATAGTCTTGCAGCCCTCAAATAGGCAACAGGTTTTATTATGAACTGGATTATCTTGGTTGTTGCAGGACTGTGCGAGGTGGGGTTTACCTACTGTCTGGGTCGTGCAAAGAGTGTGGTGGGTTTGGAATGGTGGGCTTGGATAGGAGGCTTTCTCCTCTTCTCGGTTTTGAGCATGGTACTATTGGCCAAAGCTACACAGACATTGCCTCTGGGTACGACCTTATCCTTGACTGTCCAGTAAGCCTTTTGCAGGTTGCTAACTGGGAGGCTAAGGATAAGGCTGGGGTAAGCATTTTAATCTTTTGAACCGTCTTTATTATTTAAAAGGGACTATGCCCAGAATGTAATAATGAGGACAATATTTTTGGTAGGTATTGGTAGATGATTCGTAGAGTTTGCTTTCTCCGCAGAACCGGTAGATATTGTATTGTTTGTCATACCAAGAAGAACCGTAGAGGACAAGGGGGGAGAATGCTCCTGCCTTTAATTGCAGGTGGTCGTAAGGGACGGACATATAATTGGCTTCCGGTTCATGTCCTGGATAGATACAAAGTTTCTTCAAAAGGAGAGGATAAGTGAAGAACATGGTCCTTGTGACGACTCTAATGAACTCAATGGTGTCGGACTTGATGGGGGTGAAACCAATGGTAAAACTGCTGACTTGCATGTGTATATCATGTTCTGGGTCATCGGCTTCATTTTCTTTCAGGATTTCCTGACGGTCTGCTTCGGGGTATTCCGACAACTTGAAGATGGTTGGGATAGTCGTGATGCTCTCTTCTTTGATCAAGGTGTCGTGCTGGTACTCCTGGACGATGAAACGCTGGAGATCCTCCGCGATTCTGCCCGGCTGTTCGGCGGGAAGACCGCACCGGACATGTCCTATAAAGCCTGGGAGGCCGTCGCAGGCACGCTCGGCAGGGACCTGGAGGACGCGAAGCTGAA
>CACYQQ010000188.1 GCA_902776605.1 uncultured Bacteroidales bacterium
TCTGGGTCGATACCAGCAACTTCGACAAGATCCTCATCAACCTGCTCTCGAACGCCCTCAAATATACGCCTGCGGGTGGAAGTGTCGAGGTGGAAATCAGCAAAGGGGCCGAGTCGGACGCCTTCCCAGCCGGTTCTTTCATCCTTCGGGTGACCGATACCGGCGAAGGCATTCCGAAGGAGGAACGGTCGCGCATCTTTGAACGCTTCTATCAAGTGCGTTCTACCTCGGCGGGCAAGAGCGGCACCGGCATTGGCCTGCACCTCACCGCCTCGTTGGTCAAGTTGCACCACGGCACCATTACGGTAGATGACAACCCTCAAGGACAAGGCACTCGTTTCACCGTGACCCTCCCGTTGGGTCATGCTCACTTGAAGAGCAGCGAGATATCGACCGACACGCAAGTGGTCATGAATGTGTCGCACCCCGATGCTACACTCATTGCCCCCGACGCCTACGTCGCCGAAGAGAAGACCGTGAACGACACCACGCAGACCAAGAGTCTGGTGGTCATTGCCGAGGACGATGAAGAGATTCGTCAATACATCATTCAGGAACTCTCGGCCTATTGTCGTGTCGTCGCTTGCAGCAACGGCAAAGAGGCATTGGACTACATCATGCACCAGACTCCCGACCTGCTCCTGTCGGACATCATGATGCCGGAGATGGACGGCTTCGAACTGTGCCGCAAGATACGTAGCAACGTGCGCCTCAACCACATACCGATTGTTCTGCTCACCGCCAAGGCGGACGAGGAGACCCGTCTGGAGAGTCTGGACCAAGGTGCCGATGCCTTCATCACCAAGCCGTTCAGCATGGAGGTGCTCCGTCGCACGGTACAGAACCTATTGAAGAGTCGCGCCAACCTACGCAGCTCCTACAGCGGTTCGCAACTGCCTGTAGATCAGGTGGAAACACCGAAGGGTAAGTCACCCGACGAACGACTGATGGAACGCATCATGAAGGTGGTCAACCTCAACCTCAGCAACCCCGAACTCACTTCGGAACTCATTGCTCAGGAGGTCGGCATGAGCCGCGTGCACCTCTACCGCAAGTTGCGTGAGTTGACCAACCAGACCGCCCGTAACTTCATCTATAACATTCGTTTAGCCAAAGCCGCCGAACTGTTGGCACAAAAGAAATGTTCGGTCACCGAAGTGGCCGAAATGGTGGGCTTCACCAATGCCAGCAACTTCGCGTCGATGTTCAAACGCATGTACGGCGTATCGCCTTCCACCTATATGGACGAACATGTCAAGAAGAACGTGATTGTCAAGCCATTGACAGACGAAGACTTCGATGGCGAAGGCGCCAAAGACGATCACTTAATGCCCTAATTATTAAGCCATGAACAAACTTCTATCCTCGGGTTGGATGGTCAAGACTGGGTTGGCAATAGCCTACTTCCTTACCATCGTGGTGTTTCATGCCACCCTTCCTCTCCGTTGGCTCTTTGCCGCCGAGTGGGGGGATGTCACCAGTCACTGGAACTGGCTGTCGGGTTCGATGTGGACCTGGAGTCTGTGTTGGGCCACCGTCGTCTGGTTGGGGGCCCTCCTGCTGTTGGGATTGGTTCGCCTGTTCTGGAAAAAGGGTCGCCCTATTCTCCTGTTTTCCATGGGTTTTGCCCTCTCCCTGGCTGGCACTTTAGCTGCTACCGGAGTGTTCTCGAAACCCTCTGCCCAAGACCGATTCACCGCACTCATGGTGTTGTCGGGCCGAAAAGATTGGAAAGGCATCATCGACTACGCACAACGGCATCCATCGGCCAACCCATTAGAAATCAACATCGTCAACCTGGCCTACGCCGAGTTAGGACAGTTGGCCGACCGCTTTTCCCGTCAACGTAACCCGAAGGTGCAGGATCTCTTCGCCTTGGAAATCAACAGCCCCTACATTGCAGCGCTGTTGAGTGACATCTACTGGAGCATGGGCGAAATATCCATGTCGCAGATGTATGCTTTCGAGGCCAACGAGAAACTTGGTAACCTCTCGCCCCGCCTGTTGCGTCGGTTGGTCAAGACGAACATCCTCTTTGGCTACTATGCCGTGGCCGAGAAATACCTCAACCTACTGGAAACCAATCCTGCGCAGCGTGTCTTTGTCCGCCACTATCGCTCCCTGCTGTCGGACGAGTCAGTAGCCAACGACAATGAACTGCACACCAAGCAGTTGTGCATTCCCGAGGAGAACGGTTTCCCCAGTTCGCGAAGCCTTCCGTTTGACCTCCAAGTGATTGTACAGAAGAATCCCGCTCACCACACTTCGGCTCAATACCTCCGCGCCATTCAGGTGCTCGCGAGGTGATTGGGGAAAGAGTAGAGAGTAATGTGTAAAGAGTAGAGTAGGATGCTGCAATTTGCCGCAGGTTCTATTGTCCATTAACTACATAGGCTTTAGCCTATTAACTACAGATAACTCCATAGGCGTCAGCCTATTAACTTCCATATAGTCCCATGAACCACAAACACCTAAATACATATATATTATTGTTGAGCCTTGGTCTCGGCTCCGCCTGTTCGTTGCAGGAACAGGACGCACTGCCGTTGCACCAACTTCCACCGCTGCAACCCGACATTCTGGGAGTGACCCTACCTCGCAACTTAGCCCCCTTGCGGTTCCAGTTGCCCGACAGTTGTGGACTCTCAGATATTCAGGCAGTTTTCTATGCCAAAGGCCAGAAACAGATTGTCTGGCATAGGTCGGGCGAGGTTGCTGTCGCGATTGACGATTGGCAAAAACTCATACAAGGTCAAGACAGCATTCTGGTAAAAGTGCAAGGCAAGAAGGCTGGGCAATGGGTTGAATATGATGCCTTTCCGCTCTATCTGTCGAACGACAGCATCGACCCCTACCTCTCCTACCGACTCATTGAACCGGGCTACGAGGTGTGGGGCAAGATGGGTATTTACCAACGCCAATTGGCCTCGTACGACGAATCGCCTATTCTGGAGAACACCTCCACCCAAGGCGGTTGCATGAACTGTCACACCTATCGGCAACACAACCCCGACCAGATGCTCTTCCACCTGCGTGCACAATGCGGCGGCACCTATGTCCTGAACCACGGTAAGGTGGAGAAGTTGAACACCAAAACAGCACAGACGCTCTCGGCATTGGTCTATCCAGCCTGGCACCCCTCGGGATGCTATGTAGCCTTCTCGACCAACCTGACCAAACAGGCGTTCCACAGCACGGACCGCAACCGCATTGAGGTATTCGACACCAACTCGGATGTCGTCATCTACGATGTAGAGAACCATCAGATTTTCAGCAACCCCGCCCTCAAGTCGGAGGGTGCGTTCGAAACGTTCCCATCCTTCTCACCCGACGGACGGATGCTCTATTTCTGTTCGGCCGACAGCGTGAACGTGATGCAACACTACGACAGTGTCCACTATTCGCTGTGCAGTGTCTCGTTCGATGCGGATGCCCCCATTGGACAACAGATTGGCTCGCAAGTAGATACCCTCTACAACGCCCGACTTTCGGGAGGCAGTGTTTCCTTCCCGCGCGTCTCGCCCAACGGCGATTTCTTGATCTTCACCCTATCGGGCTACGGCAATTTTTCCATCTGGCACAAGGATGCCGACCTCTACCGTCTCCGTCTCTCCGACAACACGATTACCCCCCTCTCGTTGCTCAACACTCCCGACGTGGAGAGTTTCCACTCCTGGAGTAGCAACGGTCGCTGGTTGGTCTTCAGTTCCCGCCGTGAGAATGGTCTCTACACGCGTCCGTTTATCACTCACATCGATGCTAACGGAGTGGCTACCAAGCCTTTCCAGCTGCCGCAGTCCGACCTGCGTCACGATGCCCTCCTCATGAAGTCGTACAACCTCCCCGAGTTCATGACAGGTCCCGTCTCGTTGCCTGAAGGGTTCGCCACACAAGCGGCCGACGACAAAGGCATTGACATCTCGTACCGAGATGAATGAAAAGTGAAAAGTGAAAGTTGAAAAATGAAATAATCCCGCCGCACTTTGCATAATCGCTCAGTGCGGCGGGATTCGTTATAAGGGATTATTCAACTCCTTCCGGGCAACGGAATTCGTTAGTCGCTTTTACGAGCGAACTTCTTGAATTGTGCAGGGAAAGGTTCGGGTTTGCGATAGTTGAGAGACATCATAGCTTCGGCATAACGGCGACCAAGGATGCGGTAACCCTCAGCGGTGAAGTGGAGTTTGTCGAAGCGACCAGGACAACCCAACGAACTGATAGGATGGGCGGTAGGAATGGTGTTGCGGATATCGTCGATGATGGCATTGTGGTGGTAGCAACAACCGCCATCCTCCTGTGTCATGAGTTCGCCGACCAAGAGAGGACACTCCTCTGCCTTGAGGTTCAACTCGGCCAACATACGTTCGTAGATGACCTTGACACGCTCCGGCCAATCCTGTTGACCGTTGTTGGTACAACCCTGATGAAGGAGGATTCCCTTGATGACACCCACCTTCTGCGCCTCCTTAGCGAGGTTCATGAGTTCGCGATAAGGGTTGTTATTATAAGCCTTGCAGAAGTTCTTGTACCAATCGGCAGCACGGGCAATATCGACAGCGGTGCTGTCCTCGTTGAAGAGGTTGATGTTGGCACCACCCACAGCGACATGAACCACGCCAATCTTGATGGAGTCGGGCAACTTCTCGACCAACGTACGACCGAAATAGTCGGCAGGAGTCAGACCTGTATTCTCTCGGCAGAGAGGTGGCACAGCGGCATACCACTTGCCTTTTTCACGACCTATCTTGGGCATATCGACCGCCGACAACATACGGAAGCGGGTACTGATGCCCTGACGGTCTTGTGGTTCGATGCGGGCATTACCCTCCATGTTCGACTGTCCGAAGCAGAGGTAGATGTGGAAGTTCGGGTCGAACTTCTCCGGTTGTGGGATGATGCCTGGAGCCGGTTCTCCCTCCGAATAGTTCAACACCTTGTTGTTCTCATAGAAATTAGAAACCTCCTGTGCCTTGACCGACAGGAGCGCTGCACAACAGGCAGCCAAAAGAAGAATACGTTTCATTATTTATATAATTAAGGACT
>CACYQQ010000189.1 GCA_902776605.1 uncultured Bacteroidales bacterium
GCTTATTTGATATTTTGAACTCTTCTTTATTCGTACAAAAGATACTTTTGACGGAGGGTGCGATACTTCTGGAGGTCACTTTGCCAGGTGGCACGGATTTCGTCTTCCGAGAGGCCTTCCGAAATTTGTTGCCGCAAAAGGGTATTGCCTGCCAAGCGGTCGAAGAACTTAGGTTGCTTTATCCAACCCTCGCCTTGTCCCAACGTCTGGAAATGGGCGCGACATGCCAGAAGCCATTGGAGGTGGAAACCTTTTCCGATGTTCGTCTCGCGGAGGTCGAAGCCGTGGCACAACTGATTCTCCTGCAACGGATGGGAGGCCGCTTGATAATGTTGGGGAGTGAACTCAAACTCACCTTGCATCTGGGGATGCCCCAAGAACTCGAAGGGATAGTCAGTTCCGCGTCCGATGCTGATGTCGGTGGCTTCGAAGAGGCAAAGGCTGGGATAGAGTCGGATGGCATGGTCGGAACGCAGGTTGGGCGATGGAGCAATGGGCAGGGAATAGTCATCCCCATGCCTCCAATGCTTTGCCTTGATAACCTTCAACGAGGGAGCAGGGGCTTCCGTCCATTGCTCTCCGACCATCATCTGTGCCAATTCTCCCAACGTGCAACCATGCAGGAGGGGAATGGGGAGGATGCCTACGAACGATTTGCATTCATCGATCAACACAGGGCCATCTATCGTGTCGTTGGGGTTAGGCCTGTCCAATACGATGACCTCCTTGCCACACTCTCCACAAGCCTGAAGCAGGTAATAGAGCGTCGATAAATAGGTATAAAAGCGACAACCCACATCCTGAACGTCGAAGACGATGCAATCGACCTGTTCCAGCCATTCGGCCTTCGGTTTCTTGTTCTTGCCATACAACGAATAGATGGGAAGGGAGTTGCCTTTCTGGTAGTTGGAGTCATCGACCGTGCTTCCGGCGCTGATCTTGCCCTCGTAACCATGTTCGGGAGTCAGGATGAAGCGGACGTCCATCCCGGCATGGTGCAAGGTATCGACCAGGGATATCCATTGTCCCTGACCGTCGGGTACGACCGAAGTCTGGTTCACCAATAAACCTACACGTTGGTTCTTCAGCAAAGGGAAATACTCATCGGTTTGTTGGGCGCCTGTTTGTATGTCGTTGGAGAGAGATTGTATCGGAGCTTTGTCGTTTTCTGTGCGGTTATTTTGCGCTGTGCAGGAAGTCATCTGCACAAAAAACAGCGCTAAAACCGGTAAAATTAAAGAAAACTTGAAACACATTGAGTCAATTATCAAAAAAAACTATATATTTGCACCCGCAAAGTAAGTGAAAAAAAATCAAATTTGCAATTTTTTTCGCTAAAAGTGAGCAAAAATTATGAACGCAATAGATATTATACGTCATTTTTATCCTGAAGACACTCCTTTGAGACGTCTTCTCCTTTTGCACAGCACGCAAGTGAGGGATAAGGCTCTGTCTATTTTGGGCAATCCTGACTTGCATCTGTCCGACATGGACGTGCAGATGGTGAACGATGGCGCCTTGCTCCACGACATCGGTATCATGAGGTGCCAGGCACCCAGCATCTTGTGCGAAGGGACGGCCGACTACTTGCATCACGGCGTATTGGGCGCGCAGATGTTGCGGGAGTATGGCCAGGAGAAGGGCGTAGATATGGAGGCGTATGCCCGCATTTGCGAGCGACATACAGGTACAGGTCTCAGCAAGGAGGAGGTGGTCCGATTGGGACTCCCTGTCAACCCTCCCCATAGCCTTGAGCCCGAGACGTTGGAGGAGAAGTTGATTTGTCTGGCCGACAAGTTCTACTCTAAGTCCTCGCCCGACAAGGAGAAATCGATGGAGAAGGTTCGTGCCTCCCTTGCGAAGTTCGGAGACGAGAGCGTAGCGCGTTTTGATGAACTCTGTAATTTGTTTAAGGTAATATAATTTTGTTGCAAGTTAAGTATTATGGCAGAAAAGCAAGATTACTATGAGGTGCTTGGCGTCAGCAAAAGCGCTTCGGAAGACGAAATAAAGAAAGCATACAAGAAATTAGCCATCAAGTATCACCCTGACCGTCAATCAGGTAAGTCGGATGCTGAAAAGAAAGAAGCAGAGGAGAAGTTCAAGCAATGTGCCGAGGCTTACGAGGTTCTGTCCGACCCTCAGAAGCGTCAACGATACGACCAATTTGGCTTCAATGACCCAGGTGCCGGAGGCTTTGGCGGAGGTGCAGGGTTCGACCCCTTTGACATCTTCAACAGTTTCTTCGGTAGCCGTGGCGGAGGCGGTGGCTTCAGCAGCTTCTTCGGCGGCGATGAAGAGGGAGAGCTCACTCGCGGTTCCAATATCCGTGTGCGCGTCAAGGTTTCGTTGGCCGACGTGATGAATGGCGTCGAGAAGCACATCAAGGTAAAGAAATCTATTGCTTGTCCCGATTGCAACGGTACGGGAGCCAAGGGCGGCACTGAGTTGGAGAAGTGTCCAAAGTGCCAGGGTCGTGGCCGTATCATCAAGCAGGTGCGCACCATCTTCGGCTATGCCCAGACGGAAGCCGTATGTCCCGATTGTCAAGGTTCAGGTAAGCACATCAAGACACGTTGCCCTCATTGCAACGGCTCGGGCGTCATCACGGGCGATGAGACCGTCAATATCAAGATTCCTGCAGGTGTGGCCGATGGCATGCAACTGAACTTGTCGGGTCATGGCAATGCCGGTTTGCATGGTGGCCCAAATGGTGACCTCTATGTCCTTATCGAGGAGGAGGAACATCCACAGTTCATCCGTCAGGACAACATGCTCATCTACTCCCTGTTGCTCGATTTCCCAACAGCCGCTTTGGGTGGAGACGTCGAGATTCCGCTGGTGGAGGGTACGACCACGATTCATATCGCTCCTGGTACGCAACCCAACACCCAGATACGCTTGCAAGGCAAAGGTCTGCCTACGGTCAACCGTTATGGCAAGGGCGACCTCATCGTCAACATCGGCATCTATGTGCCCGAGAAGTTGGACGATGAAGAGAAGAAGATTCTCAAGGACTTGAAGGAACGTAAGAACTTCGGCACTTCGCCATCGTTGTTCGATAAGTTCCGCCAGAAGGTCAAGAGCATGTTTGCTTGATTGACCTTGTTGAACGAAATATTAAGAGAAAAGATACATCTGTATCTGTTTTTGTGTGTATAAATATATTTTGGCAAGCTCTCCATGTGAATGGCGGGCTTGTTTTTTTGATTTGGGCAATGTTACTCGATGCCTAAGGGGAAGAGAGCCTTAGCCAATGGCGTCGTAGAGGAATTTTCTGCCGATTGCCCCTACATGGATAGATTATTTCCAATAGGCATTCCGAAGGATGACCGAAGGCTCATAATACCCTCACCGAAGGGTGACAGAAAGTGGAATTTTCTGTAAAAACGAGCAAAACATAGATAAATGTTCTGAGAGCGTCAGTTCCTTCTTTTTCGATGCCCCTTTTGACGACAAATGAGTCGTAAATCGATCCTTTCGATAGCAAAGAGGAACATTTCGGTGCTTTATTTGATAAAAAAGGTGAAAAAAGAACCAGAATACTCAAAAAATGGGAGAAAAAGTAGATTTCTTCTCAATATTTATGTATATTTGCACTTGCTTTAATCATTTTTGGGGATTGCCGTAAAGACACGTTCTCAATAAAATTATCTAATCTGTATATCCTTGGGTACTCTTGAGGCTATCACATTCTTTAAGTTCTATATGTTGAAGAAAGCGCGCATTGTCTTGGCTCTTTTGTGCTGGTTGAGCGTCACTCTGCTCTTCCTCGACTTGACGGGAGCTACACGAGCTTGGATTGGCTGGTTGGCAAAGATACAGTTCTTGCCGGCCGTCTTGGCCATGAACATCGGTGTCGTTGTCCTCTGGGGGGTGCTTACCCTGCTCGTGGGACGCATCTATTGTTCGGTAATATGCCCGTTGGGCGTGTTTCAGGACATCTTCTCGCATCTGGGAGATGTGGTTCACCGCAAGACCACGAAGAAGAAAGTCGGACGCTTCTCCTATTGGAATCCTCGCTGGAGCCAGTGGCTTCGCTATGGCATCCTGGGCGTGTTCGTCGTATCGTTGTTTGTCGGCTTCAGCCTCTTGGTGCAATGGCTGGCTCCTTATAGCTCTTATGGCCGTATCGTCACCGCTTTAGGACGTCCCTTGGTATGGTGGGTCAACGAGCATTTGGCCAACTGGTCGGCCGAACAGGATAACTATGTGTTCTATCACGTCACATGGGGTGGGGTGAATACCGCTTTGGCTGTGACCGCTTTCGTGTCGGCTTCCGTCGTGGTGGGCACCTCCATCTTGGGTGGCCGATTCTATTGCAACGAGATTTGCCCGGTGGGTGCTTTCCTGGGATTGTTGAGCAAGAAGGCCTTGTTCCGCATCCAGATAGACGAGGAGAAGTGCGTCAAGTGCGGTTTGTGCGAACATAAGTGCAAGGCAATGGCCATTGACTCCAAGCATACCTACATCGACCACTCCCGCTGTGTGGATTGTTTCAATTGCTTGGATGCTTGCCACACGAATGCCCTTTCTTTCGGCTTGGCCAAAGGAAAGAAGTGCGAGACAACCGAGAAGACTTCGGACGAGAAGGTCAATCCTTCACGCCGTGCTTTCTTGGTAGGTACGGCCGCTGCCTTGGTAGGGTCTAAGTTGAAGGCTGCCGAGAAGATTGTGGATGGTGGTTTGGCAACCATCGAAGACAAGATGATCGTTGACCGAAAGACGCCAATTTGCCCTCCAGGAGCATTGTCGTTGAAGAACTTGCAACAGCATTGCACGGGTTGTCAGTTGTGCGTCGCCTCTTGTCCAAACGGAGTGCTCCATCCTTCGACCGACATGATGCATTATATGCAACCGACCTTGTCATACGAGAATGCCCATTGCCGTCCGGAGTGCCACGCTTGTAGCGATGTCTGTCCCGCTGGAGCTATCTTGCCCTTGGGCACAAGCCACGAGGAGAAGATGGCACAGAAGTCGAGCCTCAAGATTGGACGTGCGGTATGGGTCAAGGAGAACTGTTTGCCAGCTTCCGA
>CACYQQ010000190.1 GCA_902776605.1 uncultured Bacteroidales bacterium
AGATTAACCCCGATTCCAAACATTTTATCAATTATGTTTGCTATTGGGGCGACTGACGTCGCCTTTCGGCTGCAAACTTAGTGTTTTCGTTATCGTTTTGGTTCTTTTTCGTTTTCGTTCCTTCGTTTTTGTTAAATTGATATTAAAAAGGGTGGGGAGCGGTGGATAGTTCAGGAATAATATGTATCTTTGCAGTGCCTAACGACATTTGGAAACAGAGTTTCAGAACATTTCATCCTTTGATTCATCATGAATAGAAGCCTTTTCCAGACTCTTTGCCTCGGCAGTGTATTGCCCGTGGCGTTGTGTGCCCAGCAGCGGAATGACTCCGTGCCGGGCAAGGAGGGTACGGGGTTGTCGCAGGAGGAGATTCAGGAGCTGACACGGCCCATCGGAACAACGCCCTTGTCGGGAGAGTTGAAGACGGACGGGCCGACGCGGCTGTCGGAGGATATTCCTGTCAATCCTGCCTTCGAGCAGCAGGCTCCCACGGTGCCCGACATGCATATTCAGTTGTGGCCCAAGGGCAGTCGGCTGCCGCAGTGGGCGACGGGAATGATGTATGGTTACAACCGGCGAGGGGGAAGTCCTTTCTTCGGATATTCGGCCCATGCGGGGATGGGTGTTTACCAACAATTGGGTAAATACTGGACGTTGCAGAGCGGAGTAGGGTTGAACAAATATTCGGTGGATTTCGTTACAGCGATGTTCGATGGTTCGGTCAACTGGCATCCCAATCCCTACTTCGGGGTCACGATGTTCGGCAGTTATACTACCCCTGGTTTTGGCGGTCCGCTGTCGGTGGGTCAGTCCTTCCAGTGGGGCGGTTATATCACCTTGCAGAGCGATACAGACGTGCCTTTTGGCCTCGATGCCGGTATGCGCACAGGTTACGACCCCTTGACGGGGCATTGGAACACCCCCATCGTGCAGCCCTTTGTCAAGATAGGCGATGCCAAACTGGGTATCGACGTCGGTCCGATGATTCAGAATGCCCTGCGCAAGGAAGCAGGACATGATGGAGGGGTGAATCCTGTGCCCAAACCGATCAAGAACTTGCCCCAAGTGGCACCGAGAAGGTAAATTGGAAATCAAATGGTCAGTATTCTTTTCCTTTAACAAAAACGTATCCCAATGAAAAAACTATTTGTTATTTTACTATCAGTCAGCAATCTGTTTTGTTTCGGTTGTAAAGAAAAGTCATACGAGGCAGATTTTATTGAACTTGATAAAACAGAGTGTATCGCAGGTAAAGATGGAGGCGAATTTCAGATTAAAGTGTTGGACAGTTATAAAAAACTGAGTTTGGGGTCATTCTCTCCAAAGACAGCCGAGGAGTTGCAGCTTTACGTCAGCGAGAACAAGGATACTTTGCAGACATATTGGTACAAAGCAGTACTTATTCAAGGAGAGAAATCGTCTATTCAAATAACCGTGTTCCCGAATGAAAGTCTGAGTGATCGGGAAGAGTACTTGGGCATATTTACAGATAATTGTTCTAACATTGTAAGAATAATGCAGTCCGCCTTCTGATGAGACATTATTTGCCTTTTTTATTGTTGATAATAGGGTCGCTGGGTTGTGCCCAAGCGACCGCCGCCATCGTGTATGGCAAGGTGACAGAAGCGGGGACGGGCGAGGTGCTGATTGGTGCAAATGTCTGGGACGAGACAACGCGGCGCGGCACTGTGACCGACGAATATGGACGGTATCGTTTGGCGTTGGAGCGAGGCGGACATTCGTTGCGTGTGTCGTATGTAGGACATGAGACGAAACGATTGCAGTGTACCATCGAGGGCGACACACTCCTCAACTTCCAGTTGACCAATCAGGAACGGTTGAACGAAGTGGTCGTGGAGGAACAGGCGGAGACATTGGACCCCCGATACGGGCACATAGGAGCAAAAGATATACCATTGGAGCAGATGCAATCGACCCCGACGCTGTTCGGAGAGGCCGATTTGCTGAAAACCATCCAGCGCGAGGCAGGTGTGCAGCATGGTGTGGCAGGTACAAGCGGATTGTTGGTGCGAGGCGGCGAATCGGACCAGAACCTCTATCTGCTGGACGGTACGCCACTCTATGACGTGGCACATGCCTTCGGTTTTGTCTCGGCGTTCCAGCAGGAGGCCATCAAGAAAGTCGAATTTTATAAGAGCAGTTTCCCCGCCTGTTATGGCGGTAGGGTGTCGTCGGTAGTGGATATCCGTACCAAGGATGGCGACAAGGAACATTTTCACGGAGGACTGTCGGTGGGATTGCTCACCTCGCACCTCCATCTGGAGGGACCTGTCGTGAGAGACCGTACCTCCTTCATCGTCACGGCACGCCGCAGTTATGTGGATGCCTTGATGCGCCCGTGGTTGGATGAAGGCAGTCGGGCGGGTTATGCCATGTACGATGTCAATGCCAAGGTGACCCATTGGTTCAACGAGCGGGTACGACTCATCGCTTCCTATTATCAAGGACAGGATGCCTTGCATTATGGCAATGAATACACGTCGAAACAGGTGCAGAGCGACGACGACTTGAAACGGCGATGGGGCAATCAGGTAGGAAGCATTCGTTTGGTGTCGATGTGCAACGCCCGCCTTTTTAACAATACCTATTTCTCCTATTCGGCTTATCGGACACAGACCGTCAGCAAGATGTCGGACAGAACCAAGTGGGACGGGGTATCACAAAGCAGTTCGAGCAGCAATGAGGCAACATCGGTCATCCGCGATTGCCACTTGGCCAGCGACTTCGACTATCATTTGTCCGAAACACTTCGTTTGAAGTTTGGCGGTCGGTGGAGCGCCCATCTTTTTGAACCACACAAGCAGGTGTTGAGACATAGTTATTCGGCTCAAAACGAGCAGTATAGCAGCCATTCCATTCATCGGAACGCCACTGCCCGATATAGCGAAGGTAACCTTTATGCCGAAGGGTGGTGGAGTCCGACGGACCGATGGGTAACACAATGCGGACTGCATGGCACGTTGACACGTACCCAAGGCAAAACCTACCTTTCGTTACAGCCACGTCTCTCGGTAGCACACTGTGTGGCCTCCGACACCTGGGTGACGGCAGCCTACAGTCGGATGCAGCAGACGGTGCATCGACTTTCGGCTACCGACATTGTCTTGCCACAAGATTACTGGGTGCCCGTCACACGACAGATACCACCGATGACGGCTTCGCAATACTCGTTGGGCGTACGGAGTTCGCGTTGGATGCATTGGACATTGAGCTGTGAGACCTATTATAAAGATATCCGTCATCTGTTGGACTACAAGGACGGTCACCTGAATAAAGGGTATCGCGAAGATTGGGAAAAAGATGTCGCGCAGGGCAAGGGCCGTTGTTATGGCTACGAGTTGTCGGCCCAATATACAGACAAGCGACTCACCTGCACAGCCAACTATACGTGGGCGAAGAGCACAAGGCGGTTTGCCGATGGTTCGGTCAATCAGGGCAAAGAATTTATGTCACATTTCGACCGTCGCCACACAGCCAACGTCTATACCTTGTTTCCAGTTGGAAAACGTTTAGACTTCTATGTAGAGTGGCAATACGCATCGGGCAACCTTATTACGGTGCCAACGGGTTATGTCCAATCGCTTGTGCCGGCTATCGACCACATCGAATATTGGCGGGAAGGAGGAGTAGAACTTGCACCGGAGCATCAGGAAACCCTATTAAGGTTTACGGAACGCAACAACTACAGGTTGCCGGCATCGCATCAGTTGAACGTGGGAATGAACCTACGTCGGACATTGAAACATGGTACCCGAACACTCAATGTGTCGGTCATGAACGTCTATAATCACCGCAATCCCGACTTGGTCACCATCGATTGTGTGGAGCGAGAAGGTGAGGAGAAACTTCGTCTGAAGAAGATTACCCTCCTGCCTATCCTGCCGTCGGTCAGTTATCAAATTCGTTTTTAAGTGCTTACGATGAATAAATATCTGTCTTGCCTATTGCCTTGGGTTCTTTTCGCAGCCTGCGAAGAGGACCTTGCCATCATCGACTTGAACGAGGAGAAGCAATTGTCGGTCAATGCTTTGATTGACGTGTCGCAACCTGTGCATCGCATCTATTGCGACTATGTGGTCGGGGGTGAGGCGACGCCGGTGTCGGATGCTGTAGTGGAAATATGGGTCAATGGTCAATGGGTCGAGTCGTTAACACCGTGTGATACACTGCCTGGGGTGTATCTATCGACCTGTACCTTGCAGAGCGGAGATACGGTCCGATTGAAAGTCAGCACACCCACTCAGCATGACGAAGCTTGGGCAGAAGCCATTGTGCCAGCTCCTATCCTAGTTACCGAAGCAAGTGCCGACATCGAATACCAGAGTTTCTTCCAACCGGAGTCCTCACCTTATTATCGGTCGTCGCTCATGTTGCAAAAACAGAGTTCGACGGATACGTACGGACGACTGTTGGCAGGGGTTCGGGTCACCAATGTCTATGGACGGGTAGAGATGGATTTCTCCAATGGAGAGATTCTGTCGGAACAGCCCGACAGCCTGACTTGCGATTCGCTTTATGAAGTGAGGGTGTTGGACGACCTCTGTCTCACGCAAGGTAAGGGCTATGTCGAGAATCCCGAAAACGATATGTTGGGCTACAACGTCGTGTGGCAGAATCACTACCATCTCTTTTCGGACCAATACTTTGAGGACGATGCCTATCGGATGCACTATTATACCTCCAGGCGCTCGGTCTCCAGTTTGAAGTTCTCGCTCTTGGATAACGACTCGCACACCATCTACAATAGAAATCATCCGCTGTATGGTTGTCGCTACAAGGTGTTGAAATCGTCTGCCGATGGCCGTTTCAAGACCATCCTTTATGGCAAGCGTTGTGACGTAGCCCTTTTCTATCAGCTATATAGTATAGCCGCTTCGGAGTACTATTACCTACAGACGTTGAGCAGCGAAATGGATTTGGCCGATACGAATATGGCCTATGCTAAACCACGATTTCTGCCACAGAATGTGCACCATGCCCTCGGGTTCTTCGCTATCGAAAACTGC
>CACYQQ010000191.1 GCA_902776605.1 uncultured Bacteroidales bacterium
AGCGTATAGTCCTTTGGGGCTTTCTTCAATTCAATCTTTCCCTTGAAGTAGTCGGTCACATTTACTTGGAAAGCCAAGAGATGCAAAGCTGCTTTCTCGGTGGTGGGCAATTCTTCGCCACTCCACGACTGACCCTCTTTGACCAACTCCAGGTTCAGAGGGGTCTTGCTCAACTCCTTCACGTCGTACTTCTTAGCATCGACGTCGGTGCTGTCCAACTGGACGGGTTGGCGGAGTTCAAAGGGTCCTACATAACGAAAGTTCTCTACGGGTATAGTGTCGGCCACCACACTGCCAAGGCAGAGGCTGGCTGCAAGTGTCAAAAGCGTTATTTTCATTTCGAGTTTTATATCAATTTCTTCGTTTATCCGGAGCAATTTTCGATGCGTCCGGTTGAACATTTTCCTATCGGCATGAGGATACTCCGACCATCCTACCCCACAGTATTTATGCGGTTTCTATATGGTTATTAGGACCGGAATAAATGCCTTCGATTGGATATTACCATTTTCATCGTTCAATCGATACCCAATCGTTACCCAATAGATACCGCGATAGACTATCATAGGTGGGTCAGGCGTGTCGGCAAGGGTGGGACAAGAAAAGGTCGGCACCCTTATTGGCAACACAGGGAACGCAGGTAGCGAATCTCTTCGGGCCACAACTCTTCGTTGGGGGTCTCCAGGATGATGGGCATGTCGTCGAAACGGGGGTCACGCATCAGGCGGCCGAAAAAGGCCTCACCCAACATACCTTGGCCGATGCTCTCGTGGCGATCGACGTGACTACCCGCCCCCTTCTTGCTGTCGTTCAAGTGAATACCACGGAGGTAGTTGAACCCGACAACCCGATCGAACTGCTGGAAAGTCTCTTCGTACCCGGCCTCCGTGCTCAGGTCGTAACCGGCTGCGAAAGTGTGGCATGTGTCGATGCAGACGCCCACACGGCTTTTGTCGTTGATGCCGGCAATGATGCGTGCCAGATGGGCGAAGTCGTAACCGAGGTTGGTCCCCTGCCCTGCCGTATTCTCAATCACCGCCACAGCGGTCGTGGTTTGCGACAAAGCCAAGTTGACGCTCTCCGCAATGAGGTCCAGACAGGCTTCGGGCGATATCTGGTTGAGGTGCGAACCCGGGTGGAAGTTGACCAACGTCAAACCCAACTGCTCGGCGCGTTGCATCTCGTCCAGGAAGGCGGCACGGCTCTTCTGCAATCCCTCCTCCGTTGGGTTTCCGAGGTTGATGAGATAACTGTCATGGGGCAACACATGTTTCGGCTGGATGTCGGCCTTCTGCAAGGCCTCCTTGAAGGCTGCAATGTTCTTCGGGTCGAGCGGTTTGCTGACCCACGACTTCTGGTTGCGGGTGAAGAGCGCCAAGGCATTACCACCTATTCGAACGGCCTCTGCCACAGCGTTTTCAACACCACCAGCGGAAGATGTATGTGCTCCAATGTATTTCATAGTGCGCAAAATGCAATAATTATCAAGAATTTCGCGCGCAAAGATAATAAATAATTTGGTATTTGCAAAAAATATTCATATATTTGCACCACATTTATATATAATAGGTAATGGAACAGCATTTAGACGTGCCAAATATCGAGAAGAAAACAGCCGCTTGGAAACGTGCTCTTGGAGTGATGCAGACCCTGCGAAAAGATTGTCCGTGGGATGCCAAACAGACCAACGAATCGATCCGTCAGAACAGTATCGAAGAGATGTACGAACTGGCCGAAGCGCTCATCAAAGGCGACCCGCAGGAGATTAAGAAAGAGTGCGGCGACGTGATGGAACAGCTTTTCTTCTATTGTATGTTTGCCGAAGAGGCTGGTCAGTTTGATATGGGCGACATGCTCAACGCCATGTGCGACAAACTGGTTTTCCGCCATCCTCACGTCTTCAATCCCGACGGCTCGCTCATCAGTCAGGTGGGTGCTCGGGGTGGTGCCGAAGTGCAGAATGCTGACGAAGTTTCAAAACTTTGGGAAACGGTCAAACAGAAGGAGAAAGATGGAAACAAGACTATCCTGTCGGGCATTCCGTCGTCCCTGCCCGCACTCATAAAAGCCTATCGCATGCAGGATAAAGCGCGCAATGCGGGGTTCGACTGGCAAAAGCGCGAGGACGTCTGGCAGAAAGTCAAAGAGGAAATCGGTGAATTTGAAGCCGAAGTGGGCAACATGGATGCCGACAAGGCGGAACGGGAATTTGGCGACTTGCTCTTCTCGCTCATCAACGCTGCCCGACTCTACAAAATCAAGCCAGATAACGCGTTGGAGAAGACCAACCAGAAGTTCCAGCGCCGTTTCACCTACGTCGAGGAGCAGGCCAAAGCACAAGGACACATGCTCAATGACCTCACGTTGGAGCAGATGGATGCCTTGTGGGACGAGGCTAAAGCGAAGGGGCTTTAACTCTACTCCTTACACTTTACCCTCTACTCTGTACTCATTACACTTTACCCATTACTCTTTTCACTTTACTCTTTATACTATCATACTATCTTTTCGCTAAGATTATTCACATTCAAGGGTCACGAGTCACATCCTTACACTTGAACAAAAATAACAAAAACGATGAAAAAATTCTTAACTATGGCATTAACTGCCTTGACGCTTGGTGCATGTACACAACAGCAGCAAGCTCCGCTCGAAACGGGCATCAATCTCAACAACTTGGACACCACCGCACGTCCTGGCGACGACTTCTGCCGCTTCGCCACCGGACATTGGATTGACAACAACCCTCAGCCTGCTGCCTATCCAAAGTGGGGTAGCTTCACCAAACTGGCCGACGACAACGTCAACCAGCTCAGCGAACTCATTCAGGCCATCGCCGCCGACTCTACTTACGAGGCTGGCAGCATCCGCCAGAAGATCGGTGACCTCTACAAACTCTATATGGATTCGGTTCGCCGCAACGAACTGGGTTGTCAGCCTGTCATGCCTTACTTGCAGAAAATCAATGATTGCAAGACGCGCGAGGAGTTGATTCAATACGCTGCCTCTGAGCACGACGGCATAGTATTCGGCGTCGGCATCGGCGCCGACATGAAGAACTCTTCTCAAAACATCGTCGGTATCGGTCAGTCGGGCCTCAGCTTGGGCGACCGTGACTACTATTTGAGCGACGACGAGCGCATCAAAGCAGTTCGTGAGTCCTTCAAGCAGCATGTTGTCAACCTCTACAAGCTGATCGGTTTGAACGAGAAGGAGGCGACCAAGAAGATGCAGACCATCATGAAGTACCAGACCGACTTGGCCAAGATTCACTACAGCCGCGAACAGCAGCGCGACCCCGAAAGCAACTATCACAAACTCACCTTGGACGAACTCAAGAAGCAGACCAATGGTTTCGATTGGGCCAAGTTCCTGGTATGGTACGGCTACGACCAGACTACCGAAGTGGATCTGGGTCAGCCTGAACCAGTTGCCTTTGGCTGTAAGTTGCTGATGACCGCTCCATTGGAGGACCTCAAGACCTTGTATGAGTTCCAGACCTTGAGCAGCGCTTCGGGTTACCTCAGCGACGACTTCGTCAACGAGAACTTCCGCTTCAACCAGAGCCTCACCGGTGCCAAGGAACAGAAACCTCTCTGGAAGCGTGCCGTCAACTTCGTCGATGGCCGCCTCGGTCAGGCAGTTGGTCAGATGTATGTCGAGAAGTACTTCCCTGCCGAGAACAAGGAGCGTATGCTCGCCCTCGTCAAGAACCTGCAGGTTAGCCTCGGCGAGCGCATCATGGCTCAGGAATGGATGAGCGACAGCACCAAGGCTGTAGCTTTGGAGAAACTCAATGCCTTCTACGTAAAGATTGGATACCCAGACACTTGGGACGATTATTCACCTCTCTCTATCGACCCCTCTAAGAGCCTCTTGGAGAATGTCTATAACTGCTGGGTGTTCGACTGGAACCTCGACAAGCAGAAGAACTACAACAAACCCGTCAACCGCGACGAGTGGTTCATGACTCCTCAGACCGTCAACGCCTATTATAATCCTACCACCAACGAGATCTGCTTCCCTGCCGGTATCCTCCAGCCTCCTTTCTTCAACATGGCTGCCGACGATGCTGCCAACTATGGTGCCATCGGCGTAGTTATTGGCCACGAGATGACTCACGGCTTCGACGATCAGGGTCGCCAGTTCGACAAGGACGGCAACCTCCGTCAGTGGTGGGCCGACGAGGATGTAGATGCCTTCAAGGTTCCTGCCGAGCGTCTCGCCGTCTATTTCGACAGCCTGTATGTATTGCCAGGCGTTCATGCTAACGGTCACCGTTGCCTCGGCGAGAACTTGGCCGACCACGGTGGATTGAACATCGCTTTCCAGGCTTTCCAGAAGGCTATGCAGACTCGTCCTTTGGAGACTCGCGACGGATTCACTCCCGAGCAGCGTTTCTTCCTTTCCTATGCTAATGTCTGGGCAGGCACCAACACCGAAGAGGGCATCATGATGCTCAACACCGTTGACGTTCACGCCCTCAACTTCCACCGCATCAACGGTGCCCTTCCTCACATCGAGGCATGGTACAACGCCTTCAACATTCAGCCAGGCGACAGCCTCTACCTGAATCCTGCCGACCGTGTGAAGATTTGGTAATCTTGTTTATTCTTTCATTTACATATTGTAGGGCGCGACATGTTCGCGCCCTATCTTTTTTCTCCTTGTAACATCCACGACAAAAGTACCCTCAAAAACCGAATATTGGTATTCAACAAAGCGTTCCGACCAACGAAAGAAAGCAAATTTCTTGTTTTCTTCTCCAAGAAAATGGGAGGTATATTGTAACTTTTTATCCCATTAGAGTTGTAAAATAGTAAAAAAATCTTTCAAAACATTGCACTTTTTAATCAAAATGGGTTAAAAAATGCTAATGAGAAAACTTTCCACCTATTTTTATATACAAGTTTGAAATTTTTGCTGTATCTTTGCACCAGCAAATAAGATAATACATCATATTTCATGATAGTTAGATAAAAGGAATAATAAAGTTTTTGAAAATAAGGTGCTGAGGAGTTAACGGACGTATGTAGAAACTAAGCCAAAGTATTGGAGTTAACAGAAGTTAGCAGAAGTTAACAGCCTGCGGCTGTGGAGTTAACGGACGTATGTAGAAACTAGGCCAGAGTATTGGAGTTAACAGAAGTTAGCGGAAGTTAACAGCCTGCGACTGTGGAGTTAACGGACGCATGTAGAAACTAGGCCAAAGCATTGGAGTTAACAGGAGTTAGCAGAAGTTAACAGCCCGCGGCTGCGGAGTTAACGGACGTATGTAGAAACTAATCACTCCTCTCGCTCCTCCCCCTTACTTCTCTGCCTCACTACTCCACCCCTCTCCAACAATTCGCTCATCCTTTCGCCCTCTTGTAGTAACGTCCGTTAACTACCCAAGCGAAGCGATAACTACTATTAACTCCCACTAACTCCACGCAAGCACAACATAAATAAAAGAGCAGACTTCCGTTGGGAAGCCTGCTCTTTTATTTTGTGGATATATAATCTTTACGTTGTTAAGCGTCGATGTTAGCGTAAGTAGCGTGACTCTCAATGAAATCACGACGAGGAGCAACATCTTCGCCCATGAGGAGAGAGAATGTCTGGTCGGCGGTAATAGCATCCTCGATGTTGACTTTCTTCAAACGACGGCGTGCTGGATCCATAGTGGTGTCCCAAAGCTGCTCGTTGCTCATCTCACCCAGACCTTTGTATCGCTGAACCTTGATCTTATCCTCCTTACCTTGACCGTACTTCTGGAAGAAAGCACGCTGTTCGGCATCGTCCCAGCAATATTCCTCGACCTTGCCGATAGAGCACTTGTAGAGAGGAGCCTGAGCGATATAGACATAACCACCCTCGATGAGTGGGCGCATGTAACGGAAGAACAGGGTCAAGATCAACGTAGCGATGTGAGCACCATCGACATCGGCATCGGTCATGAT
Organism: uncultured Bacteroidales bacterium; assembly: GCA_902776605.1. Taxonomy (GTDB): domain Bacteria; phylum Bacteroidota; class Bacteroidia; order Bacteroidales; family UBA3663; genus Liminaster. The sequence goes on from CACYQQ010000191.1 coordinate 5,943, forward strand.
GATGACCTTGTGATAACGCAGGTTCGAAATGTCGAGGCTCTTGTCCTCACGCAGGTTGACACGGAAGGCGCGGAACATGTTCTGAATCTCCTCGCTGTCGAGCATCTTGTGAATCAACACCTTCTCGACGTTCAGGATCTTACCACGCAAAGGCAGGATAGCCTGGAAGAGACGGTTACGGCCCGTCTTGGCAGTACCACCAGCCGAATCACCCTCGACGAGGAAGATCTCGCACTCCTCGGGGTTCTTGCTAGAGCAGTCGGCCAACTTACCAGGCAGACCGCCACCCGTCAGGCGGGAGTTCTTCTGCACGTTCTCACGCGCCTTGCGGGCAGCCACACGGGCTTGCGCAGCCAGGATGACCTTCTCGATGATGAGGTGAGCCTGTTCTGGATGCTCCTCCAGGTAGTTGTCCATCGCATTGCGGACCGCTTTGGTCACAGCAGGACGAACCTCGACGTTACCGAGCTTGGTTTTGGTCTGACCCTCGAACTGAGGTTCCGACACCTTGACACTCACGACGGCAGTCAAACCCTCCTTGAAGTCCTCGGCCTTGATCTCGACCTTGGCCTTCTCAAACATCTTCTCCTTGTTACCGTACTCCTTGAGCGAAGAACCCAAAGCCGAGCGGAAACCATCCAAGTGCGTACCACCTTCGTGCGTATTGATGTTGTTGACGAACGAGTGAATCGTCTCCGAATAGCCTGTATTATAGGTCAATGCCACCTCGACAGGGACGCCATCACTCTCGGTGACCAAGTGAATGATATCTGGAATAAGTGGAGTACGGCTCTCGTCCATCCACTTGACGAACTCCTTCAAGCCCTCAGTGCTGTAGAACTCCTGGGTGCGAGGAGTGCCATCTGGCTGAATGGCCTCCGGACG
>CACYQQ010000192.1 GCA_902776605.1 uncultured Bacteroidales bacterium
TCTCTACAAAGCAGATGAGCAGCAGCGGTGGAACCATCACGCCCGACAGACCCTCCTGTACCTCCAGTTCGAGGCGCACCTGACCCGAGTAGCGCAGACGCATCAGGTTGATATACAACTGGATAAACTCCACCTCTTTGCTCAATGGAACCAACTCCGACGCGCTGTCGTACAGGGCATAGCGCATCAGGTGAGAGAGGTCGATGACGGTGCGTTTGGCCAACTCCGTATCGATGTCCACCAAGGCGTGGATGTTGTTGAGCGTGTTCATGAAGAAGTGCGGGTTGACCTGGTACTTCAAGTAACTCAGTTCCATCTCCAACTTCTCTTTTTCCAAGACAAGCAACTGTCGGCGCGTGCGTCGGCTGGCAACTAGAACAAACACTCCCAGATCGACGCCCATCAGCAACAAGGCGATAACGCACTCCATGACAATACGTCCGGGAAACATCTTTCGGGGATGTCCAAAACGACGTCCGTCGGGATGCGGATGCCGGAAGCGAGGTTCAACAATCCGCTCGTCGAACTCCTCTTCGGGCATCGGAGAAAGCGCCAACTCTTGTGGATGAGGTCGGAAATCGTCGTGCCGCTGTGGGCGTAGCGCAAAGATCTGGAAGCAGGTAAACAATCCCAAAAGGGCGACGACCAAAATTGCATACACGATAAATCGCCTTTTGGAATAGAGGGGAAACAATAGAAAATGATGCAGCAGGAAAAGGACGAACAACGGCAGCAGGTGCTTCCAAGTGAAAAGAAGTTCATGCATGTCGAACGACGAATCATCCCCCAATGACTCGTAGTACAGGAAAATGGCCGGGAGGGCGAAGACGATTGTCCACCCGACCAAGATGACTGTATATTCGATTTTCTTGTTCTGCATCGTACGTTTATTTGACTTTGGGAAAATAAAGAAGTTAAAGGAGATAAAGAAGATAAAGACGATAGTTGGGGGCGTGAATAATCATTCTAACAACATTACTCTCTACTCACTCGTTCAATCTACATTACTCTTTACCCTTTACACTCTTCGATTTTCTTGTTCTGCATCGTAGGTTTATTTGACTTTGGGAAGATAAAGAAGTTAAAGGAGATAAAGAAGTTAAAGACGATAGTTGGGGGCGTGAATAATCATGCTAACAACATTACTCTCTACTCATTCGTTCAATCTACATTACTCTTTACTCTCTACTCTTTACTCACTCCCTATTTCGCCGTCACCGTTGCCGAATTGCCATTGGTAGTGACCGTCGGAGCGATGAAGAAGACATCGCCGGCGCTGTCGGAATAGGCGGTCGGTTTAGCCGATCCGTATTTGACCGTCACACTACCTTTCCCTAAGTTCGGGGCCGTCAGAAGCGACAGAGTGTTGGAGCAGGTGGCACCGAATTTGAAGGTACAGACGGCCGTGCCGCTGGTGTTGCATAGGGTGTAGTAGTAGGAACTGTTGTAGCTCGATGGCGACGAACCTAAGTAGTAACCTTGGGAGGCCGAACCAATCGAAGAACTGCTACCTCCACCTTGGCTGCCGCCGGCACTGACAGCGATGCCTCCCGAGACAACGATATAGGAGTTGTTGTCGCAATCCAATCCCTCTTCGGGCGAACCTTTCGTGCTGTAGGAGAAGATGTTACCGCCCGAGATGGTGATGGCCCCTTTCTTGCCGTAGTTGGAATCGACCGCATCATTGCCGTTGGACCAACAGACCGTCGTGCCACCGGCAAACTCGACGATGCCGCCCGAGTTGATGCAATCGTCGTAGCACTTCAGGTAATGATTGCCGCCACGGACGATGACTCCTTTCTTGCCTTCAACACCTTCCGCTCCATCCGTCGAAGTGGTGACCGTGAGGTTGCCGCCGTTGATGCTGATGGTGTTGGTGGCTTTCAGTCCTTTGGCCGACGAGTTGTTGCTGTTGTCCATGCCGCCAGGACCGCCACCACCAGGGCCACCCCAGCCCCAACCCCAAGTGCTTGAGCTCGAAGAACTTCCGCCCCAACTGTAAGCCGCACCCGACGTGCTGACTGTCAGCGTCGGACCTGTCAGGCTGGAGGCGTAACCCACGGCAATGTTGTTGTCGGCCTTGACACCCTTGCCTCCTTGTCCCGTCATGATCAACCGATGGGTGCCGCCCAGCAGATTGACGTCACCATTGGCCGAAAGGGCCTTGCCGCAAGTGGCGCTGCTGTTGACTGTGATCTCACCGTCCGTGACGTTGATGTTTTGTCCGGCACGCAATGCCACGACATACGAGGTGTCGGCAGGAGAGGTCTCCAGGATGAAACTGCCTGATTGCGTGACGTTTATAGCGCCGCCGTTGATGTTGATGTCCGAGTCGGCAATGAGCGCTTTGGCGGCTTCTTTGTTCGTCTGGACAGACAACGTGCCGGCATAGAGGTTCAACGAACCGTCGGTGTACCCCTCGTCATTCTCTTCCCCATCCGCTTCGACGTCGATGCCGTCGTCCTGCGTGCCGGAGATGTTGACCGTGAAGCCGTTAGCTACAAAATATTGCTTGCAGTGGATGCCGTCCTTCACGGCACCGAGGATGTTGATGATGCCGTCGGCTTTCTTCAACTGGATGTACTCTTTGGCCGATATGGCATGACCCGTATTACCTGTCACGTTGAGGGTGCCGGCTTTGTCAATTTCCAAGTGACCCTTGCAGTAGAGCGCCGCTTTCTGTTCTCCGCCCGCGCCGTCCACCAGCGTGTTTACCGTCCCTTTCTTGAGTTTGAGGGCGACGCGTTTACCACATTCGATGTCGATGGCGGCACCGCGTAAGTTGGTCAATGTCAGGTCGCTGAGGGTCAACGTCGTCTTGTAGGCGCCGTTGTAGAGCAGACTGCCGTCCGACGAAGAGCCCGTCAAAATGGTCTCTATCTCGGTCTCCTCGTTGCTGTTGTCGATGGTCACATCGGCGCCCGCGACGGTCACCTCCACCCCGTCCAGGAAGTAGGGGTTGACGGCGGTGGCCGATGTCCCTTGGTAGGTGACAGTCAGGGCTTCGGGCAACGAACCGAAAGTCACTTCTTGGATGTCGTCCAACGCAATCTCGACGCTGTCGTTCACCACCAGCGCGTTGCCGGAATAGGTCAACTCCTGCACGCGGCTGAGTGCAACTGCCTGAGTCACACCATCGTTCTTATGTATGTAGAGGGCGGTGCCCGAAGTCTCTTGTGCCACGACGCCACACGTCATAGCAGCCAACGCTGCAAATATAATGCTTTTTTTCATAAGTATCATCAATCAGCTTATTTAAACCTTGTTTTCCTCCAACATTTATTTCTCGATGACGATTTTCCGACCCTGTTTGCCCACTTGCACGACAAAGATACCATGCAGGTCGTCGGCCAACGCGGTCTTGCCGTCGGCATCCGTCACCCCTTCTTGCAGGAGGTTGCCTTTCAGGTCGTAGACGCGGAAGGAGACATTCGCCTGCTTGTTGCTGAGGTTCTGGATGGCGCTGGAAAGCGACTCGAAGGTGATGGACTTCACCTCCTGGATGGGCATCGTCACCTCCTCGCCGTTGTTGAGGGCGATGATCATTTGCCCCTGCTCGTAGCGGATGAAGGTCACCTCGCTGACGGCAAAGCGCTGAGAATCATTACTGTAGTCATGGATGAGCAGTACGTCCTCGGCGTTTGCTCCGATGCAGAGCAGCCATAGAACGGCTACTCCCAAGACTCTCTTCTTCATAAAAAGCAAAAGGTAATTCATTTTATAGGAAATAAATTGTGGGTTGTGTCTGCCAATCTTTGAAACGTCACAGGGCGCTTCTTGTTCTTGGTGCAAAGGTACACCCTTTCCCGAAAGGGGACAATAGCACCTGCCCGAATAATCTACAAACCCCGAAAAATAATCTACATACGCCAACATGCAAGAACGACGATGCCCCCAAACCAGCAGTTCGAGGGCATCGTCGATTATATAATAAGAACAGTCGTGTCAATAATGGCACGTTCCAGAGCTTTTATTTCGTTGTGAAACTACGAATTTCAGTAAAGTAGCTACCATAGTAAGTATTTTGGAAAGTAGCTCCGACTTTGTAATAGTAGGTTGTCTTGGGTTTAAGGTATGTGAGTGTCAGCCTGAAATTTGGGTTTTTTGTCCAACAATAGGACCAATCCCATAAGTTGTTTTTGTCCGTGCCGTAATCGACACTGGTTATATTGTCATCGAGATTCATGTTGTAATCTGAGTTGTAGTTTGTAAATATTAAGGAATCTACCAGACCAGAAATAACAGCTGAGGTGGAAGTGATTTCTGGTTCGTTCAAGTAAATATAGTCACCAGGGTTACGTGTCGAGAATGTCTTCATCGTGGTGCGAACACTCATCCCACCGCCGTATGCAATTAAATAATAATTGTAGGTGTGCGCGGCCGAAAGTATGTCTGTCAGCGACAAGAAAATACTGTCGCCCTTCTTTGTCAGATATACATCTTCGTGAAAGTAGTCGCTTTCATAATAGCGCATCATAATTCCATTTTCTTTAATTTCTCCTAAGATGTCGTCAAGTCGGTTGATCCCGGCAAACTTCATCGAATGGAAATCCTGTTCGACAACCTCTAGGCTCAGATAACGGTCGGCCGATTGTGTCGTGAATTGCTTGGCTTCTCCGAAAAGTGTCGTGTTACCGGCTACGAAATAGACTCGGTAGAAATAGTTTGTGCTGGGTTCGAGATACCTTAACTGAATCTTGAAATCGGAAAAAGTGGCTTCTTCGCTGAATTGCGTATTCCAATAGATGTGTTCATTCGCGTTCTCGAGGAAATCGTCCGCTTTGACGTATTGGATACCAATTTGAGCGTCTGTGAGGTTGAACATGTCGTTCAACTTTTTGTCCTGGAGCATTTTCCCTTGGATGGTGGCGGTGACGCACGTCGTGTCAATCACGATAGAATTGTCGGCCAAGAGGCCAGCTTCAATCTCTTTTTCCTCCGG
>CACYQQ010000193.1 GCA_902776605.1 uncultured Bacteroidales bacterium
TACCTCATCACGTTGCCCAAGGATGTGCGTGAAACAATCAACCATGCCCGAGAGATGCAGTCGCAAGGGGAGGGCGATGACGAAGGCGAGGAGGATGACCTCTTCTCGGACGACGAACTCTCCGAACTGGCTTATGGCGAAGAGTCCAATGCCCGATTGGTATCTGTTTTGGTCGGTTCAAGCGAATCGCCGGAGCTCTTCCAGAACCAGCATCTATACAATGTGATGCAGTACACCAAGACGGAAGAAGTGTGGAAAGCGTTCCAACAGACCAATCCCGATATTGTCTTCATCGACTATAACCTGTCTGGTACGTTGCAGATTGATGAGGCAATCGCCTTGATGCATAAATGCTATCCAACGACCCCGGTCATAGTCACGGCACAGTATGCCACGAGGACGTTGCATCACCGCGTTCAGGAAGATGGCGCCCGCTATCTGTTGAACAACCCTATCACGTTGAGGAAAATCAACATGATGATTAAGAAATATTTGAAATAAAGAAGGTGAAGGATTTTATCAAAACCTCATAACCTCAAAACCTCATAACCTAAAAAAATATGGCAAAAGTTCGTCCATTTCGAGGCCTCCGTCCAAGTGCGGAACTCGCACCTGTAGTATCTTCACGTCCTTACGATGTGCTCTCTTCGCAAGAGGCATTTGAGGAGTGCAAGGGTAACGAGAAGTCTCTTTATCATATCATCAAACCGGAAATCAATTTTGACCCTATCTGCGACGAGCATGACCCCAAGGTCTATGACGTTGCCGTCCAGCAGTTTGCCAAGTTCCAGAAAGAGGGTTGGCTCCAGCAGGATAGCAAACCTTGCTACTACCTCTACAGCCAGACCATGGGTGACCGTACTCAGTTCGGTTTGGTCGTAGCTGCCAATGTTCAGGACTATGTGAACGGTGTCATCAAGAAGCATGAGTTGACTCGTGCCGACAAGGAGGAGGATCGCATGAAGCATGTCCGTTGTCTGAATGCCAATTTGGAGCCTGTCTTCTTCGCCTTCCCCGACAACGACGTGTTGGCAGAGGTGATTGCCAAGACAGCCGCCAAACCATCGGTCGAGAAATTCACTTCGGCAGAAGGCTTCGGCCACGAGTTCTGGGTGATTGACGATGAGGCACTTATTCAGAAAGTGACCGATGCTTTTGAGGCTATCCCATACCTGTATATTGCCGATGGTCACCATCGCACCGCTGCTGCTGCTCGTGTCGGCCTGGAGAAGGCACAGAACAATCCGAACCACACTGGCGAGGAGGAATATAACTTCTTCCTGGCCGTATGTTTCCCCGCTTCGCAGTTGAAGATTATGGACTACAACCGCGTGGTGAAGGACCTGAATGGACTCTCGGATGAGCAGTTTCTGTCGGCCTTGGAGAAGAACTTCGAGGTGAAGAAGATGGGCACCGAGGAGTATCGTCCAACCCACTTGCACAACTTCAGTCTCTATCTATCTGGCAATTGGTATAGCTTGACCGCCAAGGCAGGTACCTACGATGACAACGATCCAATCGGAGTGTTGGATGTCTCGGTATCTTCTAATTTGATATTGGATCAGATTCTGGGTATCAAGGATTTGCGTCGTGACAAGCGCATCGACTTTGTGGGTGGCCTTCGTGGTCTCGGCGAGTTGAAGCGTCGTGTCGATAGCGGCGAGATGAAGGTGGCTTTGGCCCTCTATCCCGTTTCGATGGACCAGTTGATGGCTATAGCCGATAGTGGCAACATCATGCCACCCAAGACTACTTGGTTCGAACCTAAACTGCGTTCTGGTCTCATTGTCCATAAACTGGATTGATATTAGTACCGCTGCATGGAAGAACTGCGCTTCATATTGAAATACGTCTATGGCCTCCTCTCGCATACAGAGGAGGTCTGGACGAGATTGACAGATGCGGAATGCAAGGAGGGAAAAGTGGACTATATGTTGCGCTGTTATTATTGGCCACTGATGGGAGCGGGCGCTTTGCTCATCTTCCTGCTCCATGGTAATGGCGTCATGTTGCATTCCAAACTGACATACGATTCTCCGTTCAGTATAGAGTATGCCATGAAGGGAATGGTCTCTTTTGCACTCAGTTATGCAGCAGGACCTACTTTTGCCCGACTGGTGATACAGCAAGCCTTCTCGGGGATGACCAAGATAACGTTCGAAAAGAACCAGATGGAGATTTTCGTACACTATTGCATGAGCATCGTGATGTTGGTCGATATGCTTTGTGCCTGTCTGCCCTATTTCACCTTTCTTTCGTTCATCGGTCTGTATGTCATCTATATATTGTATCTCGGAACAGAGCATTATCTGCAACTCAAGACAGCGCGCGGCTATTTCATGACCGTTGCTTTCATCTCGATTTATTTCTGTCCCAGCCTGATACAAAGACTACTTGCATTGTTTGAGAAATGAGTAATAGTAAAACCAAAAAGAATGCTGCCTCGCAAGTGAACATCAAGAACAAGCGAGCCACCTTCGACTATGAGATACTGGATACCTACACCGCAGGTATGGTGCTCACGGGTACGGAGGTGAAGTCGTTGCGTGCCGGCAAGGCGGGATTGACCGATACATTCTGTCTGTTCGACAAAGGGGAACTTTGGTTGAAGAATGCTTATATAGCTGAGTACTTTTATGGTACTTACAACAATCACAACAGCCATCGCGATAGAAAACTGCTGCTCAATAAGAAAGAACTTCGCAACTTGGAGAACGACAGCAAGAACCCCGGTTTGACCATTGTTCCTTTGCGTCTGTTCTTTAATGAGAACGGTCTGGCCAAACTGGAAATCGCTCTCTGTAAGGGTAAGAAGCAATTCGACAAGCGCGACTCTATCAAGGAGCAGGAGATTCGCCGAAGAAGATATATTGAACACCGCTTTGACCATCTCCGATTCTGTAAACCATTGTTGCTATGGAATATCCAAGTCAACTCCTGACCAATGCGGTCGATGAATTTGCCAAACTGCCAGGCGTTGGTCGAAAGACCGCCTTGCGTCTGGTTTTGCACTTGCTGCGGCAGGAGCCAGAACGTGCTATTCAGTTGGGAGAGAGCCTGATACGGTTGCGCAATGAGGTTCACTATTGTAAGGTGTGCCACAATATCAGCGACAGCGAGGTCTGTTCTATTTGCAGCAATCCTCAACGAGACCCCAGCATCCTCTGTGTGGTGGAGAACGTCAAGGAGGTGATGGTGGTAGAGGCGACCCGACAGTTCGGCGGACTCTATCATGTGTTGGGCGGACTTATCTCTCCGATGGATGGCGTTGGTCCCCAGCAGTTGCAGATAGAGAGTCTCGTGGAGCGTATCCGAGAGTCGCGACAACCAGGAGCGTTGATGCCTATTCAGGAGGTTATTCTGGCGCTGTCAACAACGATGGAGGGCGATACGACGAACTTCTACATCTTCCGCAAACTGGCAGAGTTTCAGGACCTTCGGATTACAACTTTGGCGCGCGGTGTGGCCGTGGGTGACGAGATAGAGTATGCCGACGAAATAACATTGGGCAAGTCCATACTCAATCGAACCCTCTTTACCGACAGTTTCGCCAAGAACACGTAACGATTTGAAAAATATGATTATACCTGTTGACAAAAACATGAAATATATACTATTGTCTATCCTTCTTTCTGGTTGCACGTGGCTCCCTTTGCAGGCACAGCAGGTGACGAAGGTTCACATCGGTGACAACCAGAACTATGGCATTACATATAGTCTGCCCAAACAAGAGGTGCATATCCGCGTGACGGCAACTTGCACACAGGTCAAGGCAGGCATCTTTGCCTCTTATGCCGAGAAGTACCTCGGTGTAAAGGATGCTCCCATGGACGACTATGTGACCTGGCAGATTTCGCAAGCCTCGATGTCGGCTGTCTCGGTGCCCGATACGGCGCAGACCTATCATATCCAGTTCAGCGATAAGGTGTTGGCTCCAACATTCTATTTAGGAACACAACGTCAACTCCTGGGCATCAACAAGGAACCCGATAGTTTGTGGCTACGTTGTGTCACCCAGCCTGTCGATGACATGTATGTCGCTGCCGAACAACCTGTTGAGGAACTTCGTGCTGTCAACGTGATGAACGAGGAGTTGCTGAAAGCGGGTTCCAAGACCAAGCAAGCCGAGATTGCTGCCCGACAGATCTTCCGTATTCGCGAAAGCCGGCTGAATCTCTTGACGGGCGATGTCGATAATCTGCCAGCCGACGGACTCTCTTTCCAGTTGGTGCTCGACAACTTGAAGGCGCAGGAGCAAGCTTACATGGAACTCTTCACGGGCGTAGTTTCGACCTCTACGGTGGTGCGCGACTTCGTCTATCAGCCCAAGACGGCAACGGCAGGTTCACAGGTTCTGTTCCGTTTCTCTTCGCACTTCGGCTTTGTCGATAACGACGACCTCTCGGGCGAACCTTATTCCGTACAAGTTTCCGTGGTGGAAGACAATCGCAAGGTGCCTGTCCTGAAAGATGCCAAGGGTCGTCCGTTGCCTCCTGCTACCGGAGTGGCCTATCTGGTACCTGGTCGAGCTTGTGTCGAGTTGATTCACAAGGGTCAATCTTTGGCAAGCGGCACTTGGCAGATGTCTCAGTTCGGACATGTCGAGTATTTCTCTTCGGCGCAGTTCACCAACAAGAAAGCACCTGCCTCGGCTCTGTTTGATCCCAACACGGGTGCCATCACCCTCATCTCTACCCCTTATTAAATCTGACTATCTGCTATGAAACGTTACCTATATCCCTTTATCGCATCCATCGTCCTGGCCATCTTCCTCTGCATCGGCATGATTATTGGCGAGCGTCGAGTCCAGGCTTCCGGTTATCGTCCCAGTCCCTCGAAGTCTTCTTCCAAACAAGATATCTCTTCGGGCGATGCCTCGGCCAAGTTGGTCTATCTCTTCGACCTCTTGCGCGACCAATATGTCGATTCTTTGGAACTCAAGACCTTGGTGGAAGATGCCATCCCGACAATTGTTGGCGAGTTGGACCCTCACAGCAACTATATTCCAGCTTCCGAGTTGGACGAGGTGAACGAGCAGTTGGACGGATCCTTCTCGGGTGTCGGCATCCAGTTCAATATCCAGCAGGACACCGTCATGGTCATCCAAGTGGTGGCTGGTGGTCCCTCGGAGAAGATGGGTGTCGTGGCTGGTGACCGTATCGTGTCGGTCAATGACTCGGCTTTCTGTGGCAAGAACATCACCAACGATAAGGTAATGAAGACGTTGCGTGGTCCAAAAGGCTCCAAGGTCAAGTTGGGCATACGTCGTGCCTCGGCCGACGAGGTCCTTTATTTCGACATCACCCGAAACGATATTCCTATCAACAGTGTCGTAGCCACTTATCTGGTAGGCAACATTGGTTATATCCGCATTGACAACTTCGGCAACAATACCTTCCAGGAGTTCTTCACCTCGCTCATCACGTTGCGTAGCAAAGGCGCTGAGGGTTATCTCATTGACCTGCGCGGCAATGGCGGTGGCTATATGGGTGTCTGCATCGCTATGGCCAACGAGTTCCTGAACCGAGGCAACCTCATCGTCTATACCGAGGGTCGTTGCCAGCCGCGCCAAGATATCTTCGCCGATGGTCGAGGTAACTTCCAACGGGTTCCTGTCGTCGTGCTCATCGACGAGTGGTCGGCTTCTGCCTCCGAGATCTTCTCGGGTGCCATGCAGGACAACGACCGAGGCACTATCATCGGTCACCGTTCTTTCGGTAAGGGTTTGGTACAGCAGCAGTTCGACTTGAACGACGGTTCCGCCCTTCGTCTCACCACGGCACGTTACTATACGCCTTCGGGCCGTTGCATCCAGAAACCTTACGAGATGGGCGACCGCGACAAGTACTTGATGGATTTGGTCGATCGCTACAATCATGGCGAGTTCTATAGCAAGGACAGTATCAAGTTGGCCGATTCGTTGCGCTTCGAGACCGTAGGCGGTCGTGCCGTCTATGCGGGCGGTGGCATCATGCCCGACATCTTTGTGCCGACCGACACCAGCTACATCACGCCTTACTACAACCGTTGTGTCAATAGCGGAGTCATCTATTCCTATGCTTTCCAGTACAGTGATCATCACCGCAACGAGTTGTCGGGCTTCGAGAGTTACGAGTCTATGCGCGACTACCTGAAGAAGCAGAACCTTCTTCCGCAGTTCGTCACTTTTGCCGAGAGTAAGGTGAAGAGCAATGCGGCTGCCCTGAAGCGAAGTGGTTCTTCCATCGAGAATCTCATCATGGCGTACATCATGCGCCAGTCGGGTTACGAGAACTACTTCTACCAGATGTTCAACGAGAAGGACCCAACCTATAACAAGGGTCTTGAAATCCTGCGCGAAGGAAAGGCTTGGCCCTTCCAGGAGTAACCTCCTGGCAGGCAAGCCGTTAGAAATACCACTTTTCAAACCATAAACAACCCCTCGTTATGCCAAAACAAGAGAACCTTGATTCGCGTTACTTGCGCATGGCCCGTATTTGGGCGGAAAACAGTTATTGTAAGCGTCGTCAGGTTGGAGCCTTGTTGGTCAAGAACAACATGATCATCTCCGACGGTTATAATGGTACGCCCACAGGCTTCGAGAACGATTGTGAGTCGCCCGACAACACCTCCAAGCCTTACGTGCTTCACGCCGAGGCCAATGCTATCTCCAAGGTGGCTAAGTCGCACAACAGCAGCGACGGTTCGACCCTCTATGTTACCGCCTCTCCCTGCATCGAGTGTGCCAAGCTCATCATCCAGTCGGGCATCAAGCGTGTTGTTTATGCTGAGGAATATCGCATCACAGATGGCTTAGACCTTTTGCGCCGTGCCGGTATCGAGTTGGTCTATATGCCCGACTACAACCCGCAGGAACCTCAGAATCCGTAACTTATAGGTGACTTCTATCAAACGCCCTCTCTGGCGTGGCGGTTGTAGAAGTCACCTTCTTCGGTTTTTAGGGTTAACGTTTACGGTTTAACGGTTAACGTTTACGGGGGATAGGAATCTGTTTTTTTCTCCTCCTTGTCGTTAAATTACTTTATAACCTAAAAACCTCAGTTCCTTAGAATCTATTTTATTCATTAAATAATTAGTAGTATGACTTTAATCGATGGAAAGGCAACTGCTGCTGCCATTAAGCAGGAGATTGCCGAAGAGGTAAAGCAGATGTTGGCAGCGGGGAAGCGTGCTCCCCATCTGGCAGCAATCTTAGTAGGTCATGACGGAGGTAGCGAGACGTATGTCGCTGCCAAGGTGAAAGCCTGTGAGGAGTGTGGTTTTACCTCCACTTTGTTGCGTTTTGAGGACGATATCACGGAGGCCCAGTTACTTGCCGAGGTGCAGAAGTTGAACAACAACCCGGAGGTGGACGGCTTCATCGTTCAGTTGCCATTGCCCAAGCACATCAACAGCCAGAAGGTCATCGAGGCTGTCGATTACCGCAAGGATGTGGATGGTTTTCATCCTGTCAACGTCGGTCGTCTCTCCATCGGTCTGCCCTGTTTCGTGAGTGCTACTCCTATGGGCATCATGGACTTGCTGGAGCGTTATCACATCGAGACCAAGGGCAAGCACTGCGTCGTCTTGGGTCGCAGCAACATCGTCGGCAAACCCGTCGCCTCGCTCATGATGCAGAAGGCTTATCCAGGCAATGCCACGGTTACGGTGTGCCACAGCGCTTCAGAGAACCTCAAGGAGATCTGTGCTTCGGCCGATATCCTCATTGCCGCCATCGGTTCGCCGGAGTTCGTC
>CACYQQ010000194.1 GCA_902776605.1 uncultured Bacteroidales bacterium
TTCTGAGTGTATTTTTCTATGTTCATTTTCGCACTCCTTTCTGATGCCTTTTTGGCATCCTGATTATTCGCAACATAATGATAGTACAGATTTCAACGTTTGTAAAGAAAAATTTAGCACTCTCTTAATGAGAGTGCTAACAATTTCCTATCTTCTTATAACAGGACCGGATTCCGGAAGTTTTAATTTTCTCTTTTTCTTCTGAGGCTGCTCTTCCTCTATTTCCATCGGCTCCTCAGGAAGCAGTATCAGAGGTTTTTCGTCGTACTCATCCGTGAGGTCTTCGAGTGTTATCGTCGTAAGTATCTCGTCGTTCACTTCCTCAAGGTTCGCGACTCTGGCAGCCTGATTGGTTATGACCTTCTCAAAAAGATTACGCACCGCTCTCGCGTTCGCGAAGTTCTCCCCCTTGTTCTCCAAGAGGAAACGCACCTCGTAGAGCTGGTTGGCATTGGCCCGTTGCGAAATACTGGTCAGGCGCAAAGGGAACTGCTTGCCTGGCAGAACATCGAACATGACGGTGAAATAGTCGAACGACTCCTCGCGCATATACTCCGAAGCAGGGATATTGATAACTACCTCCAATCCGTTGGAACAGAACAAAGAGGCAATAGGCATACCTGCCGAAACGGTTTCGTGATCCTCGTGCAACACCTTCTGGACGTAGCCGTTGAAGGGTGCCTTGAGTTGGCAATCGGCCAACTGATCCTTGGCATGTTGATACTTGGCAGTAATCTGCTCCAAACCATAACGCGCCTTGTCGTAGTTCTGTGCGGTGGTACTACCATCGTTATAGAGGGCGATGACTCGTTCGCAATCGGCCTTGATCTGTGCATACTCGGCCTCGGTAGCCGAAAGTTGCACCTGATAGTCGCGGTCATCCATGACGGCAATCACCTGTCCTTCACGGACATAGTCACCCTCTTTCACCTTGACATTGGCCAGGGTGCCGCTCACGCGGAAAGCAACATTAGACGTATTGATGGCGCGCGTCTGAGCTGGATAAGATGTGTGTTCCGACGCAGCCACTTGCTTCACTTGCGTCAGACGGACCAGAGGAACTTCAGATACTGTCACCTCTTTCTGCCCGCAGGCAGAGAAAATAACCAATACAGAAAAAAGTGAAAAATGAGCAAATTTCATATTTACAAGTTTTTCTTTAAATAACGGTACAATTGAGTATAAATATAATTAGATGTATTACCACCGCGAATGAAGTGATTGCGGTTGGTATAGATGTGCATGTCAAAAGGAATGTCGGCCTGTACCAGACATTCGGTCAACTCGTAAGTGTTCTGCGGATGGACATTGTCGTCGAACGTACCGCTCACGATGAGCACCTGTCCTTTGAGGTTCTTGCTACGCTCCAGGACGCTCGCTTTCTTGTAGCCCTCGGCATTCTCCTGTGGGGTGCGCATGTAACGCTCCGTATAGACGGTATCGTAGAACTTGAAGTCGGTGACAGGGGCAACCGCCATGCCCAACTTATAGACATCGTTGCCTCCGCACAGAGCCATTAACGTGTTGTAACCACCGAAGCTCCAACCCCACAAGGCCATGCGGTTGGCATCGACGAAAGGCAACTTGGCAACGTATCGACCGGCATGGAGCAGGTCTTCCGACTCACGGACACCCAGCTCGCAATAGGTCTGGCGCTCCCAGGCGGCTCCACGGGCACCTGTACCACGTCCATCGACGCAAGCCACGACGTAACCCTCCTGATTGAGGAACTGCTCCCAGTCGAACTTCCACCGATCCAGCACCTGCTGACTACCCGGGCCTCCATACTGCTCCATCAGGAGCGGGTATTTCTTGTTGGGGTCGAAGTCATAAGGCTTGGTAAGGTAGCCGTTGAGCACATCGCCGTTCGGCGTGATGAACTGGAAGAACTCACGTTTGCTACGACGGGCAAAGTGCTCGGAATCACGAAGTTGCTGATTATCTTGCATCACCTTGACCAACTTCAGGTTCGAGACCGTCTCCAACGTGACGCGCATCGGCGTGTCGGCATCACTATAGAAGTGCTGCATATAGACAAAACCCTGACTGAAGGCGGCCGAGTGCGTGCCACGACAACCCTTGCCATCCTTACCTCCATTGAAGAGCGGAATCATCTGTCCCTTGGCATTGACCTTGTAGATGCCTCGCGTCAACTCGGCAGGCATATCGGAATCTTGACCGACGTACGCTGTCTGGACATAGGCGGTCTTGGTCTTCGAGTCGTAGCCATAGACGTCGGTGACGTCGAAGTTACCTTGCGTGATCTGCCTCTGGAGATTACCCGACAGGCCATAATAGTAGAGGTGACGATAACCCGACTTCTCGCTCACGAAGGTGAAACCGTCCTCGTAGAAACGAATCAAGTCCATATTGTCGGACGATACGTATTGTGGATTGGTGTCCTGCAATACCTGTTTGCATACGCCCGATGCCGGGTTGACAAAGTGCAGACGGAAGTCCGACTGATGCCGGTTGAAGGTCATCACCGCCATCTGGTTCTCCTGACGGGTTGGCACCAAACGCATGATGTAACCATCCTCGTCACAAGGTACGCGCAAGGGGATATTCTTTCGGTTATAGACGTCGTAGCTCCAAGCCGTCACCTTGCTGTTCTGCTCTCCGGCGACGGGGTACTTGTAACTGTAGATACCAGGATAGAGTTCATATTCCGACAACGTTGGTGCCGCACCTTGATAGAGCGGCAAGGTATATTCCTTGACCTCACTCTCGTCGAACTTCAAGTAACAGAGGTACTTCGAGTCGGGGCTCCACGCCAAAGCGCTGTTCATCGAGAACTCCTCCTCATACACCCAATCGGGCACGCCGTTGATGATCTTGTTCTTCTCGCCATCCTCGGTCACCTGACGCTCGCTCTTCTCGATAGAGGCGCTCATAATCTTGGTGATGAAGAGGTTATTATCGCGCATAAAGGCCACCGAACGTCCATCGGGAGCCAACTTGGCGGCTTGCACCTTCCCCTCGGTGAGGCGCTTGAAGTTGTTGCGACGCACGCCGCCCGACTCGATGACATAGTAGAAATAGTCGGCCTTGAACGAGCGGCGGTAAATTGACTCGGGATTGGCATACACCAGGAGGCGCTCCTCGTCCTGACTGAGTTCGTACCCTGCCAACTTGAGGTGCTGCACATCTATCTTCTCGTCATTTCGAACATTGTCCAACGTCATCAACGTATCGACGGCAGCGCCGTTGCTGTATTGGTACTTCACAATGGCGCGTCCGTCGGAAGTGATAGCTGTATAATGCTTACCATCGGCTGTTGAGCGGAAAACGGGTGCTCCCCGTTGTGCATATTCTCCAGAGCGGAAACCCTTTATCGTCAAAGGCTCGGCCGCAGTGGCAATCGCAGAGATAGCCCCAAGTGCCATCGTGATGAATAAACCGGTATAATTCACTTGTGTTAAATTTAGAAAAACAGTTATTCAAATACATAGATAGTCCGTATGCCGAACACCTACTTTCAAGTCATTTTTCCCTTTGAGTCTCCTAAACTCAAAACTGGTCGTTGCCGACACATTCGCACAACTGGTCGTAGATGGCGGCATAGTTCTTGGAACGCAGGAACTTGTCCAACAATTCAGCATGACGGGGATTGTGCATGTCGCTTCCCAGGAAGTTGACATATCCCTGGTCCAACATCCAGTAAGCCATCTTCTTGGCCACGTCGCCATACATGCCGGCAAAAGACAGAATGTTCACCTGGAACTCCACCTGATGCTCCTGCAAGTGGTGATAGAATCGGCCGTGATGACCCGCGTAGTACATATATCGCTCGGGGTGGGCCAATATCAGATAGTAACCGTCCGAAAGGAGTCGCTCCACCACCTTGTCGAAGATAGGGATGGGGTGCGAGAAGGCATTCTCGATCAACAAGTATTTGCCATGCAAGGGGCGGATAACGCAACTTGGGTCTCCGAACTTGCCCGTCTGCATCATCTCCAGGAACGAATCGTCCACGCGATACTCGAAACTGAAGTCCTCGCACTCAACTGCGATACCCTGCTCCGACGCATTCTTTTTCAGTTCGTCGAACAACGGCTGGATAATCTCGGGCGTATTCATGAAGCGCGGAGAGGTATGGTGGGGCGTAAAGACCACCTTCTCGACGCCGAACGTCTGCATGGAACGGAGCATCGACAGGGAGTCGTCCAACGAGCTGGAACCATCATCGACACCCGGTATGAGGTGACAATGCAACTCTCGCTTATAGGGCAAAGGTAGGAGTTCTCTTTTCTTGAATAAAAAATCGAACATATTTGGGTACTGAAAATCTATTATATTCAAACCTGCTCTCGGGATGTTTATTTCGAATCGCCAATGACATCTCTCCTGGGAGCAGGGTGGTCATTCCTGTAGGTTGTTTTTCTGTCCAATCGATGTTTTCGTAGATATTTTCTCTTTTCGTCACCCTTCTATGAGGGTATTATGAGCCTTCGGTGAGGGTATTATCTCCTCTCTGGAAAAATAAACTCCACCGAGGCACATCTTGCAGAAAATTCCACTATTGCATGATAGATATGCCTCCGACGTACAGGCAACCTTCCAAGTCAGTTCCGGCCGATGGGAGGACTCTCCCTCCATCCCCTGCTCTATCGTTCACCTTGCCGTCGGGCTTCTCTGGAGCTCCTCCCTTCTTGCTGCCTTTTAAAAGGACGAAAAAGGGAGCAAAAAGAACGGAAAAAGAACGGAAAAAGAAAGCAACTCCGTTACGACGACAGTGGGACAACGGCTTGCGGACGTTTGTC
>CACYQQ010000195.1 GCA_902776605.1 uncultured Bacteroidales bacterium
TCCATAAGAGTAGAACGCCGAGACACAACATGGTGGGGCAGAATTTCACAAAGAATGAAAATCCTGCAGGGGCGCTTACTCCGCCTTGAGCGCGAGTCTGACCTTCCCCAACTTTACCGATTAGCGTTTTCATTGTTTTTTCGAGCGTTAGATGCATTGCCATGCAGCACCAGACACCCGAAAGAACAGATGCGAGTAAGCACGTCATACACCCTATTAGAAGGATTCGTGGTAGAAGGTGAAACGACGCTATATCACCAAACAGAGTCAGAAGAGCGAGTAGTGTGGCGGATAGCCCCGTGTAGTGACGGATTAGAACTGACAGCCTGTTATTCATTTCTTCTCGAATATCGATTAGCTGTTGAAGCCGCTCTGCGGTTCTGTGGTGTTAAATATGTGCATTATTAACTTCGTTGAATATCGGCTGCACCTCAGCATAAGTGCGAGCACTTCTGCATTCGGTTTGCTCGATAATTGAAGTTTTTTTATAGGAAAAATGAAAAAATCCGCTACTTATTGATTGAGTAACGGATTTTTTTGTATCTTTGCAACATCCAATTTGGTGAGGTCGGGGAGCCTTCGGGTCCGACTTCGCTTTTTTATTGGAAATCAAAAGTTTTTATTTCAAGCCCTTTCGCACTATTGACAACACAAATGATATGGTGGAGTTGAATTTCCCTTGAAGTTCTTTCTGCCATATATTCATATCCTTTGACTATCTTTTCTGGAGCAAACATAGTTGGATCATCAAAGTAGATACAGAGCGTATCTGCGGCTTCGTGTACATCAGTCCTTGCGTTGAACTTAACAAGCTGCTTGTTCTTTTCCCTGATGGCTGATCCGTAGAAGTCTTTGTTCCTTGTTATAGACTTTATGTCCATACGTACGCCGTCAAGAATCATATCCAACGAAGTTAACCTGTCGCCGTTTCTACCTTTTTTCTTTTCGTCGCAAAGTATGATACTATGGCCACAGGAGTATAGCTTTTCCACCAACTTTTTCTCCAAGGCAAAACCAGCATCTTGCCCGTCGTTGTGTCCAAGGTGCGTGGCTTTCAATGCTCCTGTTTCAGGGTCAAACTCCACGTCCTTGTATCGTTTGTCCTTTGACAGTTTGTCGTAGAGTTTTTTGTTTTCCTCAATCCGTTTCAATTCAGATTTTCTTGTCTTCCCCTCAAAGCACTTGTGGACGAGTTTACATGCTGCACACAACTCATTGTCTGGGATGTATGCCAGCGTCAAGTTCCCCTTTGCAATGTCGCAGTCGCGGCAGCGGCGGATGGTGTAGGGGTTGTAGTCGGGTACGGTTTTTTGCTGTATTCCTGGATTGAAGTGGAAGATGCCCTTGGTGTCCTTGCCTGTGGCCTGTTCTCCGAGAGCCATTGCCTCGTCGTGTGGTGTCTCTGGGTACTTGGACTTTCGCACCTGTACGACGGTGCAGCGGCAGTTCCATCCGTTTGGCGGGTAGTATTCCGCCCAGAAGGGGTCAGACATGGGCAACGTCACGCGGTCGAGTGCGGCGTGTTCCGGACGCACCCGGTCATCATTGGCCGTTCGGTACTGGAGGTTGTAACGGTCACCGTCTTCCTGGAACTCCTCCCATTTTGCCGCCATTGTTGCCGATGCCTGTACGAAGGTGGAGGGTGATGACGGAAAGCAGGGCTTGCAAGGACTTACAGGCCCGATGGGTGCTGATGCCGAGGTGTATTTGTTCTACCAAGGGGAGTCAATGCTGCGTGTTGATCCCGGCAAGGTGGTTTCAGAAGGCTAAGCGCGCAGAGATATGAGCAAGATATCTATTACCATCAACGGCGTGGCGTACCCCTGTAGGCAGACTATGGGGGCTATGCTCCGCTTCAAGGAAGAGACGGGCAAGGAGGTTACGGAGATTGACGCTGGCAGTTTTTCGGACCTATGCACATATCTATGGTGCTGTGTGAAGTCCGCCTCTAAGGCCGACGGCAAAGATTTTGATTTGTCGCTGATGGATTTTGCCGACAGCGTTACGCCCGAAGATGCTACAGAGTGGGCCGAGGCCAACAAAGAGCAATTAGGTGACGGCACTACAGAAAGTAGCGAGACACCCCGAAAAAAAAAGAAGAGGGCATAAATGACTACTTAGGCTTTGCGTTGGGTTGCATACACCTATCGTTTGACGATTTTTGCCGATGTACCCCAATGGAATTTGAGAGCATTTGCAAGGCGTACCACGACCAGCGCGAAGCCGAGTATAAAGACCAATGGGAGAGAGCGAGGGCGGTAATAGTGGCGACCTTACGGCCACACCTGAAAGGACGGCCAACCGCTAAGAAAGTCTACCCGTTACCGTGGGATAAGGAAACAACCAAAGACCCACAAAAGAAAGCCCCGAAGCCGCTAACGGCAGAGGAAAGCAAAGCGAGATTTGAAAGTTTGATAGCGATGGTTAAGAACGCCGACAACGGCTAACGTAAGCGTCGTTATTCGTAAAGTCCGCAGCAGAGAAGAAAACGGCAAAGGCCACAGAAGCGACAAGGCCCGACAACACTAAAACGCCGTTGCATCCTACTAACGCGCTGATTATAAAAGCGGCAAAGGACACTACGAAAGTCTGAAGCGACCCCGATACGATTATGTTTCTTATACCTTTCATGCTGCAAAGATAAGAATAAAAAACGATATGAGTAAGTAACTAAGCGTTAAAAATGGCAAAGGACGTAAAATTTAACATAAAATTAGTCGTAGACGGCAAAGAAAAGATTGTCGAAGCCACGGCTGATATAAAGAAGTTCGCCCAGGAGTTCGAGAATGCCAGGACGGAGTCGACCAAACTTAGGGATGATTTATTAAAAGTTACCCAAGTTACTACGTCTTTTCAAAACGCTATGTCGGGTTTGCAGCAGCTTACCGGGCTAATGCAGACCTATACCGCCGCGAGTGCATTGCAGGAGGAGTCCGAGGCGAAGCTGGCCAACAACATGCGTAACACGATGGGGGCGAGGGAGGAGGATATCCAGAGTATCAAGGACCTTTGCTCGGCCCAGCAGCAGTTAGGCGTGATAGGTGACGAGGTTCAGCTTGCCGGTGCCTAACATGACCAAACAGTCCTTCGCCATCTACAACCTACAGGGCGTAACAATAACAGGCAGCATTGAACAGTTGCCCAAGGGCGTATACGTGGTGGAAGGTAGGAAGGTGGCAGTGCCCTGATGGCATGATTTATTGTAGCACCTTCAAAAGAGCTTTACAGCCTGTCAGAATTTCCTGACAGGCTTTTTCGAAATCGCCAGTATACCAGGGATCGGCAATTTCTTTTGGATGCTCGGTGAAATCCAAAAGAAGATGTATCTTGTGTTCTGGATCTCCGCCACAAATGCTTGTCATGTTGCGGATATTCCAATCGTCCATACCAATCAGTAGATCAAAACGGTTGTAGTCCCGACACTGCATCTGACGTGCTGTCTTTCCTTTGCAAGAAATACCATGTTCCGCCAGTTTTCTCCGTGCCGGCGGATATACCTCATTGCCAATTTCCTCCGTTGATGTAGCTGCCGACTCAATGTGAAAACTGTCAGCAAGACCTGTTTTCGCAACCAAGTCTTTCATGATGAACTCAGCCATTGGGCTGCGACAGATGTTCCCGTGACAGACAAAAAGAATACTTTTTTTCGGTTTCATGTCTTTAAAACCTGTAACAATTATGGTTTTATCTCGTCGAGATGACTTCAATACCTTTTTTGACAATGTGGTTATGTTCGTTCATGATTTGAAAGTATTCGCTCATATCCCAAAGGTCGCGTGCTACGAGCGCCTTGAGTTGCAGACGCAAATAAGGCATGGTGCGCTCCAATTCCTCTTGGTCTTTGGGAGTGACTTTCTGTTTGGAACCTTCTGCCACAATTTGGTCGACAACCAGTTGAGGTATTTCGAATCCTTTGTCGAATGCTTCAAATGTCGGATATTGTGTCTTCAACTGTTGTCTATTGTCATCGATATATCGGAGGCTGCTGTTGACGATAATGTTCTTCAAGGCCAACTGGCGGTGGAAGCGCGTGTACTGCAAGGTGTCGAGTGGGACGAAATGGTCTGGCATAATGCCTCCTCCTCCATAGACAGTACGTTGCATTCGAAGGGTTTTGAATTTCAGTGAGTCTGCGAAATGGATACTGTCAGGGTTGGTCAGTTCGCCATGCTTCAAGCGGTTGTCAAAGTCTTGTTCGTATTCTTTTGGACCGTTAAACTTAGATATTTGCTCTTATATACTCAATATCGGTTGTAAAAGACATTATTCTTATCTAAATTCTGATGCCTCTTTTCTGCTCCTGTCCAAAGCCAAACTGTTCTCTAAACCATTGCGCAATAGGCATCTGATTGATATGCAGGAACAGATTGCGCTTCTCATCTCTTATCACTTGTGCTGAAACATTATCTGCAAGGGCATTCCGTCTATACTCATTGGAGTGAAGCCAACCACTATAGTTGATAGTGTGACCATGTATCAGTTTATCCGTCTGTTCTTCACTGAAACCACATTGCAGACATTCACGCTCCATATCGAGGAAACGCTTGAAACTTGGGAACCATCTATAAGCCTTGTCTAAGATGCGCTTCAAGTTGCTCACCTCTTGCTGGTGCTGCTCATTGGCTCGGTTGAGTTCCCTTGCGTGGCTATCCTTCATCTTCTGCATATCGGTGTGCAACCTTTCAATCTGGTCACTCAAATCTTCAATCTCTCTATGC
>CACYQQ010000196.1 GCA_902776605.1 uncultured Bacteroidales bacterium
ACCATACTGGATGTTGCCTAAGGCATCCTTGGCGATGTAGTTCTGGCTCGGGGTACCATACATGGCATAATGCTGCTCGTGACAGATGCCGTCGTCGCTGTAGTTGTGCAAATATCCACATGGCGGAATGAAGTTGGTATAGGTGCCGCGCACCGTCTGACCCTTGTAGTTGATGGACATACGGTAGATACCTTCGCCATCGACACAGGTCGGTAAGGTCGTGGTTTCCACCAGTTCCGACTTCGCCCAATAGCCATCGATGCCTAAGTTGGTTTGGGTGCCATACGACTTACTCAGACCAAAACTGAGGTCGCTGACCACCTGACCGCAATCGTCGCACTCCAAGCTGACGTCTCCGTCATGGGCATTGTGCTCGTTGATACAGTCAATACGTCGCAGGTGATAATGATGCCCCTTGGCGGGTTCACCTTGAATCTGGAAGACGTCACTGATTTCGCCACAATTCTCACAGACATCCTTATACAAGGCAGGCTCCGTACAGTTGGCTCCGTGTATCAACGTCTGCGCCGAAATGACGGGACGGATGCGTGAACCATAGACATGCCCCTTGGCACAGAGGTCAAGATTTTCAGGCAGGACATTCGTCGTGACATAGAGCATGTCTTCATCCTCCTCTTCCGCCAAGAAACTCTTGCTGCAACGTGTACAGGTCTTGTAGGCCAAATGTCCTCCCTCGGTACAAGTCGGTGCCACCTCAGGATGCTGGGTAAAGGAATGACCCGTCTTGCCGACAACTTCGAACTGCGGCATATTGCACTTGGTACAATACCGGGCCAGCCTTAAACCCGCCTTACAACAGGTAGGCAGGATTTCATATCTATTGGCCATTTGCTTGATGGTAGCAGGAGCCGTCAGACTGTTATAATCGACTATCTGATGATTTCCCCCAGACATCTGGATACTCATGCAATCACGACATACTTTGTAGGTAGAACCGACAACAGCACATCCAGACGTAAACATGGGACTACTCCTGTCCACCGTCAAGGTCTGGTAATTGTGCAACTTCTTGTCAACAACCGACTGAGCCACAAAGACTTCTCCGCATCGGCCGCAATGCGAACCTTGCGTCAGACCCGTGCGCCAACAGGTGGCAGCGACAGCGGTGTCAATGATGGTGTCATGCTTCAAGGCGTCATCGGGATAGACTCCCTCGATGCCCTCCCTACACACGGCACAGCGCGACACATAGCTGCCACGAGAGGTACAGGTGACATGGCTCTTGACATAGAGCAACGGCTTGTGAGACGGAATGTTTACATTGGCGTAGTTGCTGGGGTCGCGCCCCTCATCGGAATACCATCCTCCACAGTTCGTGAGGTTCAGGGTACCAGTGATATAGAGGGTTCCCTCCATCCAATCGGTGAAATCGTCGCAAGTGACCGTATGTCCCGACGGGATAGAGCCATTTTGGCCCATGGCCATCAAACCTTTCCAGGTGGCAGAATCGGGAACGATATAACTCCCTGGACTCACCTCCATGTTCCGTCCCAAACGGGCACTCGGGTTATAGAACTCACAATTGGGGTTGATGAAGATACGCACCTTAGACTCATGCCCGGAAAACTCAATCGGCTCCTTGCCCAGATACTTCAGGTTGCTCAGATAGACATACCTCCAACTCACGATGGAGGCCCTCGTTGCATCGGTACTGGCATCGATGCTCTCCAACGTACCACCAAAGGTCTGTAAATAGGCTACCCCAGACACCTTATTGTTCCTGCCCGAACCAGCCAGAACAATCCGCTTGACATGGCCGCCGTCCATCTTGATATTAACACGAGTGCAGACAGAGTCGTCGCCATACTTTCCTCCATAAATAGTGAAATAGCGCCAATCCAATCCCAAGGTATCAATGCGCACAAGATACTTCGGATCCTTGGAGAAAGAGTTCGTCTCGTTGTTGACATAGACTTGCGTCTTGCCCTCAGCATCTCGAGTTATCCAGGTATAATTGCCATCGCAATAGAGTTCCAGGTAGCCCGAACTGCCACGACCCAAGCTTCTCTGCAACGACACGTTGGCCGACGTACTTGACGACACACGGAGGCGTGCCTCTGTGCTACAGAAACAACTGAACAGGATGGCCACCCAGGCCAAGACTTGCCATGCGGAGCGAGAACGTCGCTCCAAGTGGAGTATTCTCTTCATAATGCAGTAGTATTTAGCGATTTGTGGAGTTAATGGGAGTTATTGGAAGTTAACAAGTTATACTTGTGGAGTTAACTGACAAATGAATAGAGATGCCGATGGAGAGGATTAAACGGATTATCAATTACAATCGTCCGTTAACTCCCGCTAACTCCTCTTAACTCCTTTTAGAACAACCCTCACTTCACCATAATCCTCTGTCCACGCGAGACATAGAGGCCAGGCTGTTGCGTGTTGGTTACACGTTGGCCATCCAGACGATAGGTTGCCGACTCCGTTTCAGCCGATTGTGTCTCCATATCGGAAATGCCGGTCACCTCCTCATCGTCCGAAGCGCCAAGGACGCGCACCTCGGCAGCAAAATATTCGTCGTCCTTCATCGGACTGCCGTCTTTGTTCTCAATCTTGAGGTACCAACGCTGGGGCGCCAACGTAGCGTTGGGGGACTTGGCACGTTGCAGACCGCCCTGACTGTTCATGGCATAATAGTTGTTGTAGAACAGTTCGCCATTCGTCAGACCCTTGTAAGTACCTGTAATCGAGATCTTTTGGTCGATGGTCGAGCATTCGATGGTCGTCTCTCGGGCAGGTTGAAGGGCCACACGCTTGCTGCCGTATTCAAATTTCTTGCTACCCCGGGTTCGCATCATGTAAGGTCGGTTGGCTTGCACAACACCCTCGGTCATCCGGATGAACTCCAACGACAGTTCGTCGATACGGCCGTCAAAGTCATAGTCATACATGTGGGTATCGTTGAGGCGAGCCACCTCGATGCCATAATTCTTAATCAATTCTGTGGCATCCATAGCGAAAGGCACATACAAGGGCTTCCAGGCATCATTGTCGAAAGTACGGTAATACAAAAACTCATACAAATCGATCGGTACGGTCAGAGCATACGGATTAGCGTCCTCCAACCTATAAACCAATTTACCCTCGTGCGTGTCGATGCCCGCCAACCAAGGAGACTCCATCAAGATAGACTTATTGAGATTATACTCCCCGAAAGTGCCGGCATAGAAAGGTGCCTGCTGAGAAGGCAAAATCTTGTTAAGTTCCTCGTAACCATGTACCTGCGTGACCGTATAGTCCGTAAAGGTCATGGGAACACCGCTCTCAGGATCAAGGGCATGGCGTCTCTGACGGTCGAAAGTAATGATAAAAGGCCTTTCGAAAGGCATGACAATATAACCCTCCGAGACATACTTGTTCATATCGGGAATCAACTGACCGTCTTCATCTACCTCGTAATAAAGGTTGCCCATATCGTCCTTGATGAGAACTTCTGTACCCGTCTGCTTCTTCAATACAAAATGCTCCTCGTGGCAGATGCCGTCAGGACTATAGTTGTGCAGGTATCCGCAGGCAGGAATGACATTCGTATAAGTCTCTCGCATCAACTGACCATGATAGTTCACCGTCACGCGGTAGATACCCTCGCCATCGACACAGGTAGGCATGGTCGTAGTTTCCATGAGTTCCGACTTGCACCAATAATTGTCAACATGTTTCAAGTTGGACTCGCCATGATAGGCCACCAGTGTGAAGGGCAATCCCTTTTCCAATTTTCCACAATCCTCACATTCCAGAGTAAGGTCACCATCATGGCTGTCGTAGGCACTCACGCAATCGACGTTGCGGATGCGGTAATGATGACCCTTGGCGGGTTCGCCAGTCACCACACTGTTGTCACTCAATACACCACAAACGGCACACACATCTTTATATTGAGCCGGATGCGTACAATCGGCCGCCTGAATAAAGGTCGCAGATGTTACCACAGGGGTCGATAACTTGCAGAAACGATGTCCATAAGGCTCCAATTCGGGCCAAGCCTTTGGGTCAATATCCCATACCTCAAACTCGTCGGCCTCCAGGTCGAAGTATTTCTTGCAAGTGGTACATTGCTTATATCCACGCGTTCCACCCTTCGTACAGGTAGGTTCTACACCCTCTATGGTCTTGAACGTGTGTCCGTTGGCTGCAATCGTTGGAACCAACGATTCGCAAGCCACACAGAAAGAGAAATGGATGCCAGGAGTAGAGCAAGTGCCCTCCACGGTCAACTTTTCAGCCAACTTCCTCACGCTACTTGGTGCCAGGTCAATGGAGACAAGTTCGTGTTTGCTGGCATCATAGGTTCCAGAAATCATCTCGATGTCCCAGCAATACTCACAATACTTATACTGCACATACTTTGCTCCTTCGGCCAACGCAAATGCCTTGCAATGCAAGTTTCCAGATTCAATCGTATGCGTCTGATAAGAGTGCTTGGTTTTATCGATTGTATTGAAGACAAGGGTCTCGCCGCAACGGGCGCACGTACGCGTTTCCTCGCCCTCTTCGGTCGGTTCCTGCTCTGCTGCTTCCGTGTCGGCGGTTTCCGCTTCAAGCACCGGAGCATCGACTGTCGGCGCAGGCTCGACCGCTTCCGGCAATTCCGGAG
>CACYQQ010000197.1:0-4574 GCA_902776605.1 uncultured Bacteroidales bacterium
TTTTTCGGAGTATGTACGTTGTCATGAGAATGCTGAAGGAAAGAATATCGTAGAATCGATTTTGGATAATAAATTCCTTGTACTGAAACGAATGGAGGTGTTCAGTCCAAATGAAATGCAGGTCATTGATTCGGTGCTTCGTGAGTGTGAAGGCAAGATCGCAGATGAATTGACAGACTTGACCCACGAGGATGATTCTTTGTGGTCTAAAACAGTACGGGAGAATGGAATTGTCTTTGTATCAGGAAAATCGGATGTTCAGCTTCCGTTGACGCGACTCAACGAGGGAGATGAAGACAAACAGGAAATGTATGCCGATGCAAAGTGGAATATGGATTTCCAAGCAGCATTGAATGCCTCTAAATAAGACCCCATGTTTCAGCCCAAGGAAATCATTTATGGCTTTGCCAAAGGGATAAATCCTCCCCATAACAAATACATGGTTACTTTGTATAGGGATGAAAATCTTCAGATAATTGCCAGTTTTACTACATCGAAGGATCGAGCTGGAGTAGCAATCGACAAAATCCGTCATGGCATCAATTATAATGACGCTAATCAAGTTTCGTCTTACGTTTTTGAAAAAGATTTCGTCATAGGAAAAGACCCTGCAACTGAAAAGGATTTTGCTTTTCCGAAGCGGACTACTATTGTTTTCGATTATGGCATAAGAGAAGGTTCTTTAGAGAGTTTTGAAAGGGAGTTTGAAAATGCGCAAGTGGTTTGTGTGATGAATGACTCGGAATATGTGGACTTAATTTATGCTATGTACAAGAGTCCCAGTACCAATGGGCGGCATAAGGCGATTTTGGACAAAATATTGCAAGAAAATATGAAATGAAAGATTGGGCAGGCCAATGCTGGTCTGTCTGTTTTTTTGTATTGTCGTCGTGCAAAAAGTCGGTGTGGAGGGGGCTGAAATAGGTGAGAATTGTCAATCCTATGCCATAGCGAGTTAGCAAATTATTGTGGAATGCAACGTGGAACGAACTTTTTTATTTGAAAAATAGGGGAGATACAAATAAATTTAGTATATTTGCGCAATTATAGTAAGGGGCTTGTGCCTCCGTTTGAATAGACAAAATCAATAATTCGTTATATGTCAGAACAAGTAGAAAGTAAGATGTATGCCAACCGACAGGAGGTCATCGACCGCCTTGCCGAGATTGTCAGCCAAACAACCGAAGAGGTAAAACTTGAGGTTAATTACTTGAAGTCGGTGTACTATAAGTTGCGCCAACAGGAAATTGATGCCCAATTGAAGGAAATCCTGGAGGGCGATGGCGATGCTGCCGACTATGAGTCGAAGCCAGATGAGCTGGAACCACGTCTCAAGGAGTTGCTCGCCGTCCAGAAGGAGGCTCGCGCCGCTATGGTCGAAGCCCGCAACCAGGAGATGGCTGCCAACCTGCAGAAGAAGCAGGAGATCTTGCAGCAGATGGTTGCCATTGCCCAGAATGCCGACAGCGTAGGTCAGAACTACAACGCCTTTGTGGAACTCCAGAAGCAGTTCAAGGAGGTGGGTAATGTTGACCCGAAGGAGCTCAATGCCCTATGGAGCCAGTATAACATGTTGAACGAGCAGTTCTATGATGCCTTGAAAATCAACAAGGAACTGCGCGACCTGGACTTCAAGAAGAACCTGGAGCGCAAGACCGAGCTCTGTGAAGAGGCCGAGAAACTGGGCGATGCCGGCGACGTGCTGACCGCTTTCCGTCGTTTGCAGGAACTGCATGAGGAGTGGAAGGGCTTGGGTCCTGTTGCTCCAGAACTGCGCGAAGAGATCTGGGCTCGTTTCAAGGCTGCATCTACGGTCATCAACAAGCGCCATCAGGACCACTTCGAGGAAATCAAGGCCAAGGAATCGGCCAACGAGACCGCCAAGGTGGCTCTGTGTGAACAGATGGAGGCTATCGACCTTACTGCCATCAAGACAATGAAGGAGTGGGACGAGAAGACAACGGCTGTCCTGGGTCTGCAGGAGGAGTGGCGTAAGATTGGTTTCGCCAACAAGAAGGTGAATACCCAGCTCTTTGAGCGTTTCCGCGCTGCCTGCGATGCTTTCTTCAAGGCCAAGACGGCTTTCTACCATGACCTGCATGAAGAGCAGAGTGACAACCTCGCGAAGAAGATTGCCCTGTGCGAGAAGGCTGAGTCGTTGAAGGACAGCACCGAATGGCGCAGCACCTCGGACATGTTGATCAAGTTGCAGAAGGAGTGGAAGGCCATTGGCCCCGTCTCGCACAAGCAGAGCAATGCCGTTTGGGAGCGTTTCCGTGCTGCCTGTGACGCTTTCTTCGATGCCAAGGAGAAAGCCGTGGGTGGCGAAAAGGCCGAGGAGATGGCCAACATGGAGAAGAAGCAGGCGGTCATCCAGAAGTTGAACGACCTGAAGAGTGCCGACCATGCCGAGCCTCAGCAGGTGCGCGACCTGATGGCGGAGTGGGGTGAAATCGGACATGTGCCTTTCAAGGAGAAGGATAAGTTGTACAATGCCTATAAGGAATTGGTCGATTACTTCTTTGAACACCTCGACATGAAGGGCCAGAAGGCGCGTATCAACAACTTCCGCGAGAAGGTCAAAGCTGCCGCCAGCGAGGGCAAACCTGTGGCTCAGACGGAGCGCCAGAAGTTGCAGCGTCAGTTGGAGCGCCTGCAGAACGACCTCAAGACCTACGAGAACAACCTCGGCTTCCTCAATGCCAAGTCAAAGGGCGGCAATGGTATGTTGGCCCTGATGGAGCGCAAGAAGCAGGATCTCAAGGCCGAAATTGAGGAATTGGTTGCCAAGATCAATATCTTGGATGAATGATAAATTGACGAGGAGACAGAAGAAAAATGTCTCCTTGTTGTTGAATGTAAACACTTAAAAAGATACAATACAAATGGAGTTAGCAACTCAATATAATCCCGCAGAAGTAGAAGATAAATGGTACCAGTATTGGACCGAGCATAAGGCATTCTCGAGCAAGCCTGATGGCCGCGAGGCTTATACCGTGGTCATCCCACCACCGAATGTGACTGGTGTGCTCCACATGGGTCATGTGCTCAACGAGACTATCCAGGATATCCTGGTGCGTCGTGCCCGCATGGAGGGTAAGAATGCTTGCTGGGTGCCAGGAACC
This sequence comes from uncultured Bacteroidales bacterium, assembly GCA_902776605.1. Taxonomy (GTDB): domain Bacteria; phylum Bacteroidota; class Bacteroidia; order Bacteroidales; family UBA3663; genus Liminaster. The sequence continues at coordinate 3,126 of CACYQQ010000197.1, forward strand.
GACCATGCCTCTATTGCTACCGAGGCTAAGGTCATCAAGCGCCTCAAGGAACAGGGTATCAATAAGAGCGATTTGACTCGTGAGCAGTTCCTGAAGCATGCTTGGGATTGGACCGACGAGCATGGTGGAATCATCCTGAAGCAGTTGCGTAAGTTGGGTTGTTCGTGCGACTGGGATCGTACCTCTTTCACCATGGATGATGTGCGTAGCCGTGCTGTCATCAAGGTGTTCTGCGACCTCTACAAGAAGGGCCTCATCTATCGTGGCCTCCGTATGGTCAACTGGGATCCGGAGCGTCAGACGGCTCTGTCGGACGAGGAGGTTATCTATCACGACGAGCACTCGAAGTTCTACTACCTGCGTTATATGGTGGCAGAGGAACCTGGCAAGTATGCCATCGTCGCTACTACCCGTCCTGAAACCATCTTTGGCGATGTGGCTGTCTGCATCAACCCGAAGGAGGAGAAGAATCAGTGGCTCAAGGGTAAGCACCTCATCGTGCCTATCGTAGGTCGCCAGATTCCTGTCATCGAGGATCGTTATGTGGAAATCGGCTTCGGTACCGGTTGCCTCAAGGTTACTCCTGCGCACGATGTGAACGACTATATGTTGGGTCAGAAGTATAACTTGCCTGTCTATGATATCTTTACCGCCGATGCTCACGTCGATTTGGCTTGTCTCGAAGCCGAGATGCAGCAGAATTGCCAAAAGTATCAGGGCATGGATCGGTTCGATTGCCGTAAGCAGATTGCCGAAGACCTCAAGGCTGCCGGCCTCCTGGAGAAGATGGAGGACTACGATAACAAGGTGGGATACTCAGAGCGCACCAATGTACCTATCGAACCACGTCTCTCTTTGCAATGGTTCATCCGTATGCAGCATTTTGCAGACATCGCTCTGCCTCCTGTCATGAACGATGACATCCAGTTCTATCCAGCCAAATATAAGTCAACCTATCGTAACTGGTTGGAGAACATCAAGGATTGGTGTATCTCACGTCAGCTTTGGTGGGGTCATCGCATTCCTGCTTACTACGATGCAGAATTGCTCGAAAAGGTCGGTTCGGAGGCTTATCCCGAGGATAAGATTATCGTAGCTCCTACTTTGGAGGAGGCTCAGTCTTTGGCTCCTGGTAAGAAACTGGTACAGGATGAGGGTGCCCTCGACACTTGGTTCTCAAGCTGGTTGTGGCCTATTTCACTCTTCGACGGCATTGAACATCCAGATAACGAGGAGATTAAGTATTATTACCCAACCGCTGACTTGGTAACGGGCCCAGATATTATCTTCTTCTGGGTGGCTCGTATGATCATGGCTGGTTATGAGTATCAGCATGAGATGCCATTCAAGCATGTTTACTTTACTGGTATCGTGCGCGATAAGTTGGGTCGCAAGATGTCTAAGTCGTTGGGCAACTCTCCTGATCCGCTTGACCTCATCCAGCGTTTT